>NZ_JBFAMH010000023.1:0-128511 GCF_040656475.1 Streptomyces sp. NPDC049915 | reverse complement strand
AACCTCTGCTTCAACGCCGGATCGAGCCTCTTACCGCCCACGGTCCCCGCAACTCCCATCATCGTGAGTGTTGCGAGGACCGCTAGAACGGGCCGGCGCGCGGGGGCCCTTCCGCGCTTCCGGCGGGCGGGACCGTGCGGCCTGCGGGCGGAGCTGTGGCCTTCGGGCGGGGCCGTGCGGGAGCGCGGGCGCTTGCGATGCCGGCTCACGCGCGCGCCCCGGACGGCAGGGCGGATGCGGGGGTCACGGTGCGGTCGTGAGAGATCACCGGCGGGCCCTGGAAGGCAGCGCGGATGCGCGGGCCCCGGCGCGGCCGTATGCGATCACGGGCGGGCCGATGGGGGGCGTCGGTGGCGTCGTGATGCGTCACGCGCGCGCCCCTGCGGCCAGGGGCACGGGCGCAGCCGTACGCCGGCTTGGTGGGATCCATACGGATTCATGGGCCGCGCCGTACGGATGCATGGAAGCCGACCCGCTCATGACGCCCCTCGTTCAACCCCCGTTCAGTCGCGGGCGCGACGGTGACGCCGACTCAGAGGTCCGCCACCCTCCACGGCACACCCACCGTCTCAGGAGACATGCATGTCGCTCACCCGCAGGGACTTCGCCAGGAACACCGCGGCCACCGGTGCCGGGGTCGCCCTGGCCGGCACGGTCGGCGCCCTGGCCAGCGCGCCCAACGCCCTCGCCTTCGCCGACACCGAGACCGCGGGCGAGGCGTCGGCGGACGCTCACCACGGGGTCGGCTACGGACCGCTCCTGCCCGACCCGAAGGGCATCCTCGCCCTGCCCGCCGGTTTCTCCTACCGCGTCATCACCTACAGCGGGAAGACCACGCTGGAGTCCGGCGAGCCCACCCCGTCCAACCACGACGGCACCGCCACCTTCGACGGCCCGCGCGGCGCGACCCTGCTGGTCAACAACCACGAGCTCAAGGGCCCGCGGGCGAACTGGACGTACCCGGTGCCGCTCACCGAGGGCCTCGTCTACGACCCGGCCGCCTCCGGTGGCTGCACGGTCGTCGAGGTGCGCCGCGACCACGTCGCCGAGTGGGTCGGCATCGCCGGCACCTCCACCAACTGCGCCGGCGGTCGCACCCCCTGGGACACCTGGCTCACCTGCGAGGAGACCGAGGACAAGGCCGGCCAGAACGGCATGACCAAGGACCACGGCTATGTCTTCGAGGTCGACCCCGAGGACCGGCGCGCCAACCGCGACCCGAAGCCCATCAAGGCGTTCGGCCGCTACGCCCACGAAGCCGTCGTCATCGACCCCGAGCGCGGCCACGCCTTCCTCACCGAGGACGCCTCCGGCCCCAACGGCCTGCTCTACCGCTGGGTCCCGCCGCAGGGCTTCGAACACGGCCGCGGCAAGCTGCGCACCCTCGCCGACGACGCCGGCGTGCTCCAGGCCTTCAAGTGCTTCGACTCCGGCGGCAAGTTCGTCGACGACCTCTCCCGCGCCACGAAGACCGGCACGGTGTACGGCGTCGACTGGGTCGACGTCCCCGACCGCGACGCGAAGACCGTCTCCGTGCGCAAGCAGTTCACCACCGGTCAGGTCACCCGCGCCCGCAAGCTGGAGGGCATGTGGTGGGGCGACGGCGGCGCCTACATCGTCTCCTCCTTCGCCCGTGCGGAGAGCCCGGTCCAGCACGACGGGCAGGTCTGGTTCTACGACCCCAAGCGGCGCACCCTCACCCTGAAGGTGCTGCTCGGCGTGAACCCCGACCCGGCCAAGGACGGCGCCTTCGACGGCCCCGACAACATCACCGTCTCCCCCTACGGCGGTCTGGTGATCGCGGAGGACGGCGAGGGCGTGCAGCATCTGTTCGGCGCCACCGAGAGCGGCCGCACCTACCCCATCGCCCGCAACGAGCTGAACATCGGTACCGCGCAGGAGCCCGAGTACAGCGAGTTCACCGGCGTCACCTTCTCGCCCGACGGCCGGACGCTGTTCGCCAACATCCAGGAGCCGGGCATCATGCTGGCGATCACCGGGCCCTGGAAGCGTCAGAAGCGGTGACCTGTCTCCTGTGAGGGTGGGACACCGCGGCCCGGGTGATCAGCGCTCGCGCGCGGACCACCCGGGCCGCGCCCTTGTGTGACGTCCCGGTACGACGTGGTGGACCATGCGGGCATACGATGCGGAGAGGCTCTCCGTATGCCGAGGTCTCGCCAAGGAGTTGCTGGATGACGCAGGTCAGGCCCATGCGCGCGGACGCTCGGCGCAACTACGAGCGATTGCTGCAGGTGGCGGCGCAGGCCTTCGCCGAGCACGGGGAGGGCGCGTCGCTGGACGACATCGCCAAGCGGGCCGGGGTCGGGTCCGGCACGCTGTACCGGCACTTCCCCACACGTCAGGCGCTGCTGGAGGCGGCGTACGTGGACCGGGTCGAGGCGCTCGGGGCGCGGGCCGACGCCATCGCGCGGGAGCTGGCGCCGGGCGAGGCGCTGTGGCAGTGGCTGCGGGAACTCACCGAGGGCATGATCCAGGTCCGCGGGCTGAAGGCGCTGCTGGGCTCGGCCGTCGCCGACGGCGGCTCCGTGGCGGGCACGGTCTGCGGCACCGTGCTCAACGGCGCCGGGGAACGCCTGGTGCGGGCGGCTCAGGCCGAGGGCACGCTGCGCCCGGACGTCGAGCCGGTCGACATCCTGCGGCTGGCCCACGGCGTCGCGACGGCCTCGGAACTGGCCGACGACTCCGGCCGGTGCATTCCGCGGTATCTGTCCCTGCTGGCGGAGGGCTTGCGGACGCACGGGTGACCGCCCGGACGCGGGCGCCCCGCACGAGGGGCGCCCGGTGTCGTACGGACTCGCCGGATCACTACAGCGACTCGGCCCCCGGCTTGACCATGTTGCGGACCGTGCGGGCCTTCACGAAGTCGCCCAGGGCCGTCATCTCCCACTCGCCGGAGAACTGGCGGATGAGCTTGGCCATCAGCACGCCGGTCTGCGCCTCGGCGTGGGTGAGGTCGAAGCGGACCAGCTCCTCGCCGGTGGCCGCGTCCAGCAGCCGGCAGTAGGCCTTGGCGACCTCGGTGAACTTCTGGCCGGAGAAGGAGTTGACCGTGAAGACCAGGCCGGTGACCTCCTGCGGCAGCCGGCCGAGGTCGACGGTGATCACCTCGTCGTCGCCGCCGCCCTCACCGGTGAGGTTGTCACCGGAGTGCCGGATCGCGCCGCCCACGATGGTCAGCTTGCCGAAGTAGCAGCTGTCGATGTGGTTGCGCTGCGGGCCGTAGGCGATGACCGAGGCGTCGAGGTCGATGTCCTTGCCCCGGTACGCCGGCTCCCAGCCGAGGCCCATCTGCACCTGGGAGAGCAGCGGGCGGCCGTCCTTGACCAGCGAGACGGTCTGGTTCTTCTGCAGGCTGACGCGGCCCTTGTCGAGGTTGATCTTCCCGGCGCCGGGGACGGGGGCGGGCGGCGCGGCCGGGGGAGCGGGGGGTGCGGGCGGGGGCTGCACGGCGGCCGGCTGCGGGGGAGCCGTCGGCTGTGCGGGCGCGGCCGCAGCGGCGGGCTCCTCCACCGTCACGCCGAAGTCCGTGGCGATGCCGGCCAGGCCGTCGGCGTACCCCTGGCCGACGGCGCGGGCCTTCCACTGGCCGCCGCGCAGATAGATCTCCACGACGACCAGGGCCGTCTCGGTGCCCAGCTGCGGGGGCGTGAAGGTGGCCAGGACCGAGCCGTCGTCCGCGTTGCGCAGTGTGGCAGTCGGCTCGATGCCCTGGAAGGTCTGCCCCGCGGCGTCCGGGCTGGCGGTGACGACCACCTTCTCGATGCCCGGCGGCAGCGCGGCCGTGTCGACCGTGATCGCGTCCGGGGCCGCGCCGCCGCCCGAGCGGTACGTGACGCCCGGGCCGGCGGGCTGGTTGTAGAAGATGAAGTCGTCGTCGGAGCGCACCTTGCCGTCGGAGGTGAGCAGCAGGCCCGACACGTCGAGCCGCACCGGAGCGGCGACGTCCACCGTCACGCGCGCGGTCGGCAGAGGGATGTTCGAGCCAGGGGTCATAGCTGTCATGCCGGGTGAACGAACGACCCCGCTTTACCGTTCCCTTACCACCGCCCGGACGGCTCAGCGCCGGTTGCGCGGGTGGTCGGGGGGCGGCCGTGGTGCGTGATCCGCACGGTTCCGCTCGCGTAGGCGTCGTAGGCGAATCCCCCGGGGCGGGGCATGCCCGGATCGTACGGCCCGGGCGGGCCCGGCCCCCAGCGGTTATCACGCGGTGACGGCAGGCGTCGCGCTCACGGCACCACCACGATCTTGCGTCCCACCCCCGCCGCGAACTGCTCCAGGGCCTGCGGGTACCGCTCCAGCGGCAGCCGGTCGCTGATGAAGATCCCCGGGTCGAGGACGCCGTTCGCGAAGAGCTCCGCCGCCCGTTCGAAGCTGTGCAGGACCGCCATCGAACCGGTGATCGTGATCTCCTGGTTGTAGATGCGGTACGGGTCGATCGTCACCCGCGTCGCGTAGTCCGCGACGCCGAACTGCAGGAAGGTGCCCGCCTTCGCCACCCGCCCCAGCCCGTCCTGGATCGCCGCCGCGTTGCCCGTCGCGTCCACGACCACGTCCCAGCCCTGCGGGCGGTCCAGTTCGTCGGCGCCGGCGGCCGACGCGGACGCACCCAGCCGGCGGGCCGTCTCGAGGCGGGCCGGGTTCACGTCCACCATGTCCACGCTCGCCGCGCCGGTCCGCTTGGCCAGCTCCAGCATCATCAGTCCCATCGTGCCGGAGCCGTAGATCAGGACGTGCGCGCCGAGGCGGGCGCGCAGCACGTCGTAGCCGCGCACCGCGCACGACAGCGGCTCCACCAGCGCCGCGTCCTGAGTGCGCACATGCTCGGGCAGCTTGACGCAGTTCGCGACCGGGGCCACCGCGAACTGCGCCGCGCCGCCCGCCGTCGTCACGCCGATCGCCGCCCACCGCTCGCACAGGTTGTTGTGGCCGCTGCGGCAGTAGCGGCACTCGTAGCAGTACAGGGAGGGGTCCACGGCGACCCGGTCGCCCTCCGCGAGCTCCGTGACCTGCGTGCCCACGGCGACGACCGTCCCCGCGAACTCGTGCCCCGGCACGATCGGCAGCTTCGGCGCGAACTCGCCCTGCAGGATGTGCAGATCGGTGCCGCACAGACCGCAGGCCGCCACCTCGACGACGACCTCGCGCGGGCCCGGCGCCGGGTCCGGGACCTCGGTGACCACGGCACGGCCCACGGACTCGATGACGGCGGCCTTCATTTCACAGCTCCCAACGACAGGCCCTGGACGAGTTTGTCCTGGGCGGCGAACCCCGCGGCGAGCACCGGCAGGGACACGACGAGCGACGCGGCGCACACCTTCGCCAGGAACAGGCCCTGGCTGGTGATGAAGCCGGTCAGGAACACCGGGGCGGTCTCGGCGACCACGCCCGTCAGGACCCGGGCGAACAGCAGCTCGTTCCAGCTGAAGATGAAGCAGATCAGCGAGGTCGCCGCGATGCCGGGCAGGGCGATCGGGGCGACCACCCGCGCGAGGATCACCGGCAGAGAGGCCCCGTCCACCCGCGCCGCCTCGATGACCGCGACCGGTACCTCGGCGAGGAAGGACTGCATCATCCACACCGCGATCGGCAGGTTCATCGAGGTGTACAGCAGGACCAGCAGCCAGATGTTGTCCAGCAGGCCCGCGTTCCTGGCGAACAGGTAGATCGGCAGCAGGCCCGCCACGGCCGGCAGCATCTTGGTGGACAGGAAGAAGAACAGCACGTCCGTCCACTTGCGCACCCGCCGGATCGACAGCGCGTACGCCGCCGGCAGCGCCAGCAGCAGCACCAGCGCCGTCGAGGCCACCGACGCCACCACCGAGTTGATCAGCGCGGGCCAGGGGCTCGCCCCGCCGCCCGCGCCGAAGAACTCGCGGTAGCCGTCCAGCGTCAGCGACGCCGCGAAGGACGGCGGGTTGGTCGCCGCGTCCTGCTCGGAGTGCAGGGACGTCAGCGCCATCCACGCGACGGGCAGGAAGAACACGAGCCCGGCCAGCCAGGCCAGCAGCGCCGGGCCGCCTCGGCGCACCACGGTGATCATGAGCGCGCCACCTCCTCACGGAACAGGGACGACACCACGCGCAGCGCGAGGGTCGCGATGACGATCGAGCCGATGACGACCAGGACGCCCGCGGCGGAGGCGAGGCCGTTCTCGTGGGCCTGGTAGAAGCTCTGGTAGACGGTGTAGGGCAGGTTCGCGGTGCCGAGACCGCCGGACGTGATCGTGAAGACCGCGTCGAAGTTCTGCACGATGTAGATCGAGCCGAGCAGCGCGCCCAGTTCCAGATAGCGGCGCAGGTGCGGCAGCGTGAGATGGCGGAAGACCTGCCAGTCGTTCGCGCCGTCCACGCGCGCGGCCTCCATCTGCTCCGGGTCGCGGCTCTGCAGCCCGGCCAGCAGGATCAGCATCATGAACGGGGTCCACTGCCACACCAGGGACGCCTCGACGGCGAGCAGCGGGGTGTTCGAGATCCAGTCCGGCTGCGGACCGCCGACGTAGTGCAACAGGCCGTTGAGCAGGCCGTACTCGGGGTTGTAGAGCACGTGCTTCCACAGCAGGGCGGCGGCCACGGGCACGATCAGGAACGGGGCGATCAGCAGGGTGCGCACCACGCCCCGGCCGCGGAACCTGCGGTCCAGCAGCAGCGCGAGGGCGAGGCCGAGGACCAGGCTCACCAGCACCACGGCCGCGGTCAGCAGCACGGTCGTCCACACGGAGTGGCGCAGGCCGGCGTCGGTGAGGACCTGGCGGTAGTTGTCGAGGCCGGTGAAGCGGCGGGCCTTGGGGTAGAGGGCGTTCCAGTCGAAGAAGGAGATCACCAGGGTGGCCACGAACGGCAGCTGGGTCACGGCGATCATGAAGACCAGGGCGGGCAGCAGCGGGGCGCGGGTGGCCCAGGCGCGCAGCCGGGCGGAGGGCTGCCGTATCGCCGGAACGGGGGCTGTCGCCAGGGGGGGTGTGGTGGTGGCGGTCATCGTCCCTCGTACTCCTTCGCGATCCGCTCGGCGAGCTGCTGGGACTTCCTCAGGGCCGTCTCGACGGACTGGCGTCCGGCGATGGCCGCGCTGATCTCCTGGGAGACCTTGGTGCCGAGGTCGGTGAACTCGGGGATGCCGACGAACTGGATGCCGGGCGCGGGCCGTGGCTGTACGCCGGGGTCGCGGGGGCGGGCCGTCTCGATGGCCTCGCGGGTCATCTCCTGGAAGGCGGACGCCTCCTTGACGTAGGCCGGACGGGTGTACGTCGACGCGCGCTTGCCGGCCGGGACGTTGGACCAGCCGGACTCCTCGCCGACCAGTTGCTCGTAGCCCTTGCCGGAGGCCCAGGACACGAAGCGCCAGGCCTTGTCGGAGTTGCGGGAGGCCTTCTGGATGCCCCAGGCCCAGGTGTAGAGCCAGCCGGCGGACTTGGTGCGCTCCACGGGCGCGGGGGCGTAGCCGACCTTGCCCTTCACGGGGGAGTTCGCGGCCTCCAGGGAACCGGCGGCCGAGGTGGCGTCGTACCACATGGCGACCTTGCCCTGGGTCATGTTGTTCAGGCACTCGGCGAAACCGGACTGGGCGGCGCCGGACTCGCCGTGCGCGCGGACCAGGTCGACATAGAACTGTGTCGCCTTCCGGAAGGCGGGGGAGTCGAGCCGCGCCTTCCAGTCCTTGTCGAACCAGGTGCCGCCGAAGGTGTTCACGACCGTCGTCAGGGGCGCCGTCAGCTCGCCCCAGCCGGGCAGGCCGCGCAGGCAGATGCCCTTCATGCCCCTTTCGGCGCCGTCCGCCTTCGCCGCGAGGGCGGCGACCTGCTGCCAGGTGGGGTGGGCGGGCATGGTCAGGCCCTTGGCCGCGAACACGTCCTTGCGGTACATCAGGAAGGACGACTCGCCGTAGAAGGGCTGGCCGTAGCCCTTGCCGTCGTCGCCGGTGAGGGACTCGGCGATGGGCCGCAGGACGTCCTTCTCGTCGTACGCCGGGTCCTTGGCGACGTAGGAGTCCATCTCGTGCAGCCAGCCGTTGCGGGCGTAGATCGGTATCTCGTAGTTGGACAGGGTCGCCACGTCGTACTGTCCGGCCTGGTTGGCGAAGTCCTGGCTGATCTTGTCGCGGACGTCGTTCTCGGGCAGGACGGTGAAGTTGACCTTGATGCCGGTCTCGCGGGTGAAATGGGCGGCGGTCAGCTTCTGCAGCTCCATCATCTGCGGGTTGTTGACCATCAGGACGTTGAGGGAGTCGCCGCCGGAACCGGACCCGCCCGCGCCGGCCCAGCAGCCGGACAACAGCGGGGCGAGCAGCATCCCTGCGGCGGCCATGGCGAGCGCGGCTCGCGGCCTCCGTCGGCTCGGGGTGCGCATGGATCGCTCCTGGAGGTATGGGGACATAAGGGGCGCCGCGGGCAAGGCGGCGTCCCGGGAGGGGACTTGGCTCGGATCAGACCCGGACGACCTGCGGGCCCAGCAGGGAGTAGCGGTGGGCCTCGGCCGCCGGGAGCTGGGTGCTCGTCACGATCGTCTCCAGTGCGCCGACGTCGGCGAACCGGCAGAAGCTGACCGCACCGAACTTGGTGTGCACTCCGGCGAAGACACAGCGCCGTGCGGCCCGCATCGCCTGTGCCTTGACCTCGCCGACCGCCGGGTCGGGGGTGGTCAGACCGTGTTCTCGGGAGATGCCGTTGGCGCCGATATAGGCGAGGTCGAGCACGAACCCGGCGAGCATCTTCGTCGTCCAGTGGTCGACCGTGGCGAGGGTGCCGGAGCGGACCCGGCCGCCGAGCAGCAGCACCGAGGTGTTCGGGGCCTCGGCGAGCGCGCCCGCGACCGGCAGGGACGCGGTGACGACGGTCAGCGGCCGGTCCCGGGGGAGGGCGTCGGCGATGAGCTGCGGGGTGAAACCCTCGTCGACGAAGACCGTCTCGGCGTCCCCGGCCAGTTCGGCCGCGGCGGCCGCGATCCGGCGCTTCTCGGGGACGTGGCTGGTGGCGCGGAAGGCGAGCGTCGTCTCGAAGCCGGCGCTCTCCACCGGGTAGGCCCCGCCGTGGGTGCGGCGGACCAGCCCGTGGTCCTCCAGGGCGCGGAGATCCCGTCGTACGGTCTCCTTGGCCACGCCCAGTTCGACGGCGAGTGCGGTGACGTCCACCGATCCGGTGGCGCGGGCGACCCGCACGATCTCCCGCTGGCGTTCTTCCGCACTTCTCGTCGTCATGGCCGGCTGCACCTCCCTCACCGTGGCGCCCGTTCGGGCCCATGGGGGAAGTTCTACAGCGGGCGCCAGGGGGCTGACCAGGTCTGTTGCCTGCCCGATGCTGCCCGGGTGTGCCCGTGTCCGTCGCACCGTGCCCGTCGCGGACCTGCGGGACTGCCGTGCGCGGGCGTGGGATCGGGCACGGCCGGTGCCCGAATACGGGGGCGGACGGGCCCGTTCGGTGCCCGCCCGCCCCCGGAGGCGGTGATTTTCCGCCGGATCGCTCCGGATCAGTACGGCCAGATCGGCGGGTCGGTGACGAAGTGGCCGCCCAGGTGGGCGTGCGCCGCGTCGTCCGGCTCCAGCTCGCCCTGCTCGGCGATCAGCTTGGCCGCGTACGGCTCGGAGTCGTCCTGCGGTTCGTAGCCGAGCGCCCGCGCGGAGGTCAGATCCCACCACAGGCGGGTGTTGGCGGAGGAGCCGTAGACCACGGTGTGGCCGACGTGCTCGGCGGTCAGGGCGGCGTGGAAGAGGCGGGCGCCGTCGGCGGGGCTCATCCACAGCGACAGCATGCGCACGCTGGTCGGCTCGGGGAAGCAGGAGCCGATGCGCACCGAGACGGTCTCCAGGCCGTGCTTGTCCCAGTAGAGCTGGGCCAGGTCCTCGCCGCAGCACTTGGACAGGCCGTAGAAGGTGTCCGGGCGGCGCGGGGTGTCGACGGGGATCAGCGGGTCGTCGCCCTGCGGCCGGGGGGTGTAGCCGACGGCGTGGTTGGAGGACGCGAAGACGATGCGACGCACGCCTTCCTGGCGGGCGGCCTCGTAGAGGTTGTAGGTGCCCTCGATGTTCGCGGAGAGGATCTTGGCGAAGGGGGCTTCCAGGGAGATGCCCGCGAGGTGGATGATCGCGTCGACGCCCCGGACGGCATCCCGCAGGGCGTCCGCGTCGGCGAGATCGGCGGTGATCGCGTCCGGTGCGTCGTCGATCGGGCGGGCGTCGAGCAGGCGCAGCGTGTAGCCGTGATCGGGGAGCAGGTCCCGCATCAGGGTGCCGAGCCCGCCGGCGGCGCCGGTGAGCAGAACGGTACGGGGAGCGGGCATCCTCGGTCTCCTTGCGTCAAGAGCCGCGTGCATGGATGGCATTCACATGCGTGGAAACGCTAAAGATCGATGCGCTGCGTCGTCAAGGGGTGGCCTGAGTGGGGGAGTCGACTTGGTCTCGCGCCGTGACCGGCGCACTCCGCCCGGCCCGTGTGCTTGACCGGCACCGAACGGGCTCTCTAGGCTGGTTGTGTTCATGGATATGGACATCGATCAGAAACATAAGCGGCCAGAAACGTAAGCGGCCAGAAACATAAGTGCCTCAGGGAGTGCCCGTGACGTCAGTCCCCCTCGCCGCTCGACTAGGCGTCCCCGGCGGGCCGTTGTTCTTCCCCGTCACCGCCTACGGCCCCGACGGCTCCGTCGACCTCGACACCTACCGCACCCATGTGCGCCAGGGCGTCGAGGACGGGGCCGCGGCCGTGTTCGCCTGCTGCGGCACCGGGGAGTTCCACGCGCTGACACCGCAGGAGTTCGCGGCCTGTGTGCGCACGGCCGTCGAGGCCGCCGACGGGCGCGTCCCCGTTCTCGCCGGCACCGGGTACGGCACCGCCCTCGCCGCCCACTTCGCCCGGCTCGCCGAGGACGCCGGGGCCGACGGGCTGCTCGCCATGCCGCCGTACCTCGTCGTCGCCGGGCAGGAGGGGCTGCTGCGGCACTACCGCGAGATCGCCGCCGCGAGCGCCCTGCCGGTGATCGTCTACCAGCGCGACAACGCCGTGTTCACCCCCGACACCGTCGTGGAACTCGCCCGCACCCAAGGCGTCATCGGCCTCAAGGACGGCCTCGGCGACCTCGACCTGATGCAGCGCACGGTCAGCGCCGTGCGCAGCGAAGTGCCGGGCGCCTTTTTGTACTTCAACGGCCTGCCCACCGCCGAGCTGACCCAGAGCGCCTACCGGGCCGTCGGCGTTCCGCTGTACTCCTCCGCCGTCTTCTGCTTCGCCCCCGAGATCGCCCTCGCCTTCTACCGGGCGCTCCAGGACGGCGACCAGGCGACCGCCGACCGGCTCGTGGACGGCTTCTACCGCCCCTTCGTGGAGCTGCGCTCCCGCGGCCGTGGGTACGCCGTCTCCCTGGTCAAGGCGGGGGTACGGCTGCGCGGGCTGGACGTGGGGGAGGTGCGGCCCCCGCTGCACGAGCCGGCCGAGGATCATGTCAAGCAGCTCGCGCGGCTGATCGAGCGCGGACAGGTGCTGCTGGAGGAGGGCAAGTGAAGGCGTCGGCGTTCGTCTACCCCTGGGACGTCAACGAGGACCCGCGGGCCGCCGCCCGGATCGCCGCCCTCGGGGTCGAGCAGGTGACGCTGGCCGCCGCGTACCACTCCACGCGCGCGTTGACGCCCCGCCACCCGCAGCACCGCGTCGTCACCGCCGAGTACGCCGCCGTGCTCTACCCGCCGGGCGGGGCGTGGCAGGAGCGCACCCTGCGTCCGTACCCGGCCGGGGACTGGGCGCCCGGCGACGCCTACGGCGAGGCCGCCGCGGCGCTCGCGGACGCGGGCCTGAGCGTGCACAGCTGGGTGGTCCTCGCTCACAACTCCCGTCTGGGCGCCGAGCATCCGCGCACCTCGGTCGTCAACGCCTACGGCGACCGTTACCCGTGGGCCCCGTGCATCGCGCAGCCCGCCACGCGCGCGTACCTCGTCGCGCTCGCCGCCGAGGCCGCGGTACGGCCCGGGGCGCACGGCACCGAGCTGGAGTCCCTCGGCTGGTGCGGGCTCGCCCATCTGCACGCCCACGACAAGACGGGCGGCGTCGGGCTGGGCGAGGCCGGGCAGTACCTGATGTCGCTGTGCTTCTGCCCGGCCTGCCGGGAGGGTTACGGCCGCCACGGCCTGGACCCCGCCGAGCTGGCCGCGGCGGTGCGCACCGCGCTGGAGCCGGTGTGGCGCGAGGAGCCGTGCGAGCCCGGGTGGGCCGGCGTGGAGAAGCTGCTCGGCGAGTCCACGGCCGCCGCCACGCGCGCGTACCGCGACGAGAGCGCCCGCACCCTCCAGGAGGAGGCCGTCGCCGCCGTCCGCGCCGCCGCGCCGCCCGGCTTCCGGGTGCTGCTGCACGCCGACCCGGTGTCGTACCACTGCGGCGCCAACGCCGGCGTCGACCCGGCGCACATCCTCTCCGTCGCGGACGGCGTCGTCGTCCCCTGCACCGGCTGCCCGGACCTGCTGAAGCCGTTCGCCGCACAGCGCCGGGGCGTACTCGCCGCCAACTTCACCGTGGTCACCGGCATGGGCGGCAGCCCCGGCACGCTCGCGGCGGACACGGCACGCGCGCGTGACCTCGGCGCGAACCAGGTCCGGCTCTACCATGCCGGGCTCGCGTCGGACGCCGACCTGTCGGCCGTGCGCGATGCCCTGGCCGGCGGCTGAGCGGGCCTTCGGCGGGCCGGGTTCTCTTTACGCCGGGCTCGCGTCGGACGGGGACCTGTCGGCCGTGCGTGATGCCCTCAGCAGTCGCTGGACGGGTCCCGCCAGCTGCGCCACACCCAGAGCCACCAGCACCAGCCGGTGGTCCAGCAGCTCCACCAGCGCCGCGCCGAGGGCCAGACCGGCCACGTGCGGCGCGAAGACCACCGTGTTCGCCGTGGCCACCGCCCGGCCCAGCAGCGGGCCGGGCACCTGCCGCTGCACCGCGGTGAGCGCGGCGATCAGCACACAGGGCAGACCCGCCCCGATCGCCGCGCTGCACACCAGCGCCACGGCCTCGTCGGGCACCGCCCGCAGCGCCACCACGACCGCCGTGACGGCGATGCCGTACGCGGCGAAGCGCCGCTCGCCCAGCCGCCGCAGCACGGCCCCCGAGACGAGCCCCGTCACCAGGATGTCGTCATGCCTGGTCATCGTGGAGCTATGGCCCCGGGGCAGGGATCGGAAAGGTGCCGCAATCCGCGGTCCGGGCACCGATGAGTTGCGCGGCCCGCCTCGGTCTACCTCCCAAGCAGCCAACGACCCGCGGGCCTCGATCTGCCCAGGAGCACCCCATGAGCGACGACACGCCGACCTTCGACTTCGGACCGCAGGCCCGGATCGTGGCCCGCCTCGCGGAGGGCGTGCGCGACGAGCAGCTCGCGGATCCCACGCCGTGCCCGGACTACGCGGTCCGAAACCTGCTCGGCCACCTCGCCGGCCTGGCCGTCGCCTTCCGGGACGCCGCGCGCAAGCACCTCGGGCCCACCACGGACACCCCGCCGGCCGCGGGCGTACCGGACATCGGCCCCGACTGGCGCGCCGCACTCCCCAAGGCCCTCGACGAACTCGCCGACGCCTGGCGTGACCCGGCCGCCTGGACCGGCATGACCCGCGCGGGCGGCGTCGACCTGCCCGGCGCGGTCGCGGCCGCCGTCGCCGCCGACGAGCTCGTCATCCACGCCTGGGACCTGGCCCGCGCGACCGGCCAGTCCTACGCGCCCGACCCGGCCGCACTCCAGGCGGCGCACGCCTTCCTCGACTCGGCCGCCGACGACAGCGGCAACGGCGTGTTCGGCCCCGTCGTCCAGGTCCCGCAGGACGCGCCGCTGCTGGACCGCGCGGTGGGGCTGAGCGGGCGGGACCCCCGGTGGGAGCGGCCGCAGAGCTGATGCGACGGCCTTCCGTGGGCTGGTGACTTTCGGGACGCGGAGGCGACCGGCCGCCGTCGTGGCGGGGGCCGCCTCCATGGCTCACCGACTTCCGCGCGCCGGCCGCGGTCGCCGCCGCCCGTAATCCGGGCGGCGCTCGCCCCCCGCAGCCCCATACGCTGCCGCGCATGTCCCTCACCCTCACCGTCCTCGGCACCGCCTCTCCGCACCCCGGCCCCGGGCGCCCCAGCTCCGGGTATCTGCTGCGCGGAGGGGGCGCCGAGGTGTGGGTGGACGCCGGGTTCGGGACGTTCGCTGAATTGCAGAAGTACACCGACCCGGCGCGGCTGGCGGCCGTATGGATCTCCCATCTGCACGCCGACCACAGCGCCGACCTGCTGGCCGCCGTCTACGGCCTCGCCTTCGGCGGGCTCACCCCGCCGGAACCCGTCCCGGTGTACGCGCCCGAGGGGTGCGCGCAGCGGCTCGCCGGGTTCTTCGGTCGGCCCGACGCCGGATTCCTGACCAGGATTCTCGACGTCCGTCCCCTGTACGACGGACACGTCGCCCGGCACGGCGACCTCACCCTCGCCGCGCGGGCCGTCGTCCACGACACCGAGGCGTACGGGCTGCGCGCCGAGTGCCAAGGGAGCGTGCTCGCCTACTCCGGGGACAGCGGACCCTGCGACGCGCTCACCGAACTCGCCCGCGACGCCGACCTGTTCCTGTGTGAGGCCGACATCGACGCCCATCGCGAAGGCGAACAGGTCCATCTGACCCCGGAGGACGCAGGCCGCACCGCCCGCGAGGCCCTCGCACGGCGGCTGCTCATCACGCACGTGGGACCCACGCTGACGCCCGCGGCGGCCACCGCGCGCGCCGCCGCCGTCTTCGGTGACGCCACGGCCACCGCCCGCGAGGGCGACATCCACACCGTCTGAGGCGTCCTCACCTCACGTCTGAGGCAACCTCACCTCCCTTTGTCAGAAGCATTGACGAAACATCCGCACGCTCCTACCGTCATCGCGTCGTACCTCGTACGTCATATATGAGACGCGATACGTGAGATCCCATACGCGAGACCCCGGTCCCGCGAAGATCCGAGAGGCGCGCATGACCTCTGTGCCCACGCCGATCCCCTCCCGCACGCAGTTCGTGCTGGAGGAGATCAAACGCCGCATCCTCACCGGTCGGTTGACGCCGGGGCAGGCCCTCGTCGAGACCGACCTGGCCGCGCAGTTCGGAGTGTCGAAGACCCCCGTGCGCGAGGCGCTCAAGACCCTGGCCGGCACCGGACTGGTCGTGATGAGCCAGTACAAGGGCGTCACGGTGCGCATGGTGGACGCGGACATGGCGCGCGAGGTCTACGACGTCCGGCTGCTCCTCGAACCCGAGGCGCTGAAGCGGGCCGTCACGCGCGGCGCCTCCCTCGACGCCGCCCAGGCCGCGCTGACCCGCGCCGACGAGGCCACCGACACCGCCGAACGCTCCCTCGCCAACCGGGAGTTCCACCGCGCCCTGTACCTGCCGTGCGGCAATCCGCTGCTCGGCCGGATGCTCGACGAGGTCCGCGACCAGGCCGCCCTGGTCTCCGCCGTCGCCTGGGCCGCCGACCCCTCCTGGGAGCGGGAGGCAGCCGAACACCGCGAGATCCTGCGGCTCGCCCTCGCGGGCGACGCGGACGGCGCCGGCCGTGCCCTGCACGCCCACATCGCGTCGTTCGTCCGGCGCGCGTTCCCCGAGGCCGAGCCCCTCACCGAGGACCAGGTCCAGGACCAGGAAGGTCAGGCATGAGCAGCGTGGCGTTCGAGACCCAGCGGGCGGCCCTGGCCGACGTGGTGGCGATCCCGGTGACCCCGTTCGCCGAGGACGGCACCGTCGACGCCGGCACCCACCAGGCCCTGCTGCGCCGCCTGCTCGACGGCGGCATCACCACCCTCACCCCCAACGGCAACACCGGCGAGTTCTACGCCCTCACCCCCGACGAACGCCGCCAGGTCACCGAGCTGACCGTCGAGGAGGCAGGGCAGAGCGCCGCAATCCTCGTCGGCGTCGGCCACGACGTGCCCACGGCCGTCGCCTCCGCCCACCACGCCCGCTCTCTCGGCGCGCAGATGGTGATGGTCCACCAGCCCGTCCACCCCTACGTCTCGCAGTCCGGCTGGGTCGACTACCACCGCGCCATCGCCGAGGCCGTCCCCGAGCTCGGCGTCGTGCCCTACATCCGCAACGCGCAGCTCACCGGCGCCCGCCTCGCCGAACTCGCCGACGTCTGCCCGAACGTCATCGGCGTCAAGTACGCGGTTCCCGACGCCGCCCGCTTCGCAGCCTTCGCCCGAGACGCGGGCCTCGACCGCTTCGTGTGGATCGCCGGCCTCGCCGAGCCGTACGCGCCGTCCTACTTCTCCGCCGGCGCCACCGGCTTCACCTCGGGGCTCGTCAACGTCGCCCCGGCCGTCTCCCGCAACATGCTCGAGGCCCTGCGCGCCGGTGACTACCCGGCCGCCATGAAGGTCTGGGAGCAGATCCGCCGCTTCGAGGAGCTGCGCGCCGCCAACGGCAGCGCCAACAACGTCACCGTCGTCAAGGAGGCCCTCGCCTCCCTCGGCCTGTGCCGCCGCGACGTACGCCCGCCGAGCCGCCCGCTGCCCGAACACGAACGCGCGGAGGTCGCCGCCCTCGCCGCCGGGTGGTCCATATGAACGCTCCCCGCAAGAAGCCCGAGGAACTCAGAAGCCACCAGTGGTACGGCACCGACGGCCTGCGCTCCTTCAGCCACCGCGCCCGCACCCGCCAGCTCGGCTACCTGCCCGAGGAGCACCTCGGCAAGCCGGTCGTCGCGATCCTCAACACCTGGTCCGACATCAACCCCTGCCACGTCCACCTGCGCGACCGCGCCCAGGCCGTGAAGCGGGGGGTGTGGCAGGCCGGGGGCTTCCCGCTCGAATTCCCGGTCTCCACCCTCAGCGAGACCTTCCAGAAGCCGACCCCGATGCTCTACCGCAACCTCCTCGCCATGGAGACCGAGGAGCTGCTGCGGTCGTACCCGGTCGACGGGGCCGTGCTGATGGGCGGCTGCGACAAGTCGACGCCCGCCCTCCTCATGGGCGCCGCGTCCGCGGGCCTGCCCGCCGTCTTCGTGCCCGCCGGGCCCATGCTGCCGGGCCACTGGCGCGGCGAGGTCCTCGGCTCCGGCACCGACATGTGGAAGTACTGGGACGACAAGCGGGCCGGCCTCATCGGCGACTGCGAGATGCAGGAGCTGGAGAGCGGCCTGGCCCGCTCGCCCGGCCACTGCATGACCATGGGTACGGCGTCCACGCTGACCGCCGCCGCCGAGGCCCTCGGCGTCACCGTGCCGGGCGCGTCCAGCATCCCGGCCGTCGACTCGGGGCACGACCGGATGGCCGCCAAGGCCGGCATGACCGCCGTCGACCTGGTGCACCGGGGCCGAGGGATCGGCGACATCCTCACCCGGGAGGCGTTCGAGGACGCCGTCACCACCGTCCTCGGTCTCGGCGGCTCCACCAACGCCGTCATCCATCTGATCGCCATGGCCGGGCGGGCGGGCGTCACCCTCACCCTCGACGACTTCGACCGCATCGCCCGCACGGTCCCGGTCCTCGCCAACGTCCGCCCCGGCGGCCGGACGTACTTGATGGAGGACTTCCACTTCGCCGGCGGCCTGCCCGGCTTCCTCTCCCGCATCACGGACCTGCTGCACCTGGAGAGGCCCACCGTGTCCCACGACACCCTGCGCGAGCAGCTCGCCGGGGCGCAGGTGCACCACGACGACGTCATCCGGCCGCGCGACCACCCGGTCGCGAGCGAGGGCGGGGTGGCCGTACTGCGCGGCAACCTCTGCCCGGACGGCGCCGTCATCAAGCACATCGCCGCCGAGCCGCAGCTGCTCAAGCACACCGGCCCCGCGGTCGTCTTCGACGACTACAGGACCATGCAGCGCACCATCGACGACCCCGCGCTCGGCATCACCGCCGACAGCGTGCTCGTCCTGCGCAACGCAGGCCCCAAGGGCGGCCCGGGCATGCCCGAGTACGGCATGCTGCCCGTCCCGCGGCACCTGCTCGAGCAGGGCGTGCGCGACATGGTGCGGATCTCCGACGCCCGCATGAGCGGCACGAGCTACGGCACCTGTGTGCTGCACGTGGCCCCCGAGTCCTACGTCGGGGGACCGCTCGCGCTCGTCGAGACCGGCGACCTGATCACCCTCGACGTCGACGCCCGCTCCCTCCATCTCCACGTGGACGACGAGGAGCTGGAGCGCCGCCGGGCCGCGTGGACGCCGCCGCCCACCCGGTACGAACGCGGCTACGGAGCGCTCTACAACGAGCAGATCACCCAGGCCGACACCGGCTGTGACTTCGCGTTCCTGGCCCGGCCCGGAACGGTGCAGGACCCGTACGCGGGCTGAAACCCCCCTTTCCCGTCACCCTGATCCGCGCTGCACCCGAGAAAGCGCTTCCCGCACGACGTACCAGAACGGAGAACAGTCATGGCCCAAGCCGCAGCCGTGGCGAAACCGCCCGCGCCACCGAGGCGGCGCCGTGCCTCCGCCACGCCGCGCAGGCTGCCGTACCTGCTGATCGCGCCCGCCGCCCTGCTGATGCTCGGCTTCATCGCCTACCCCGTCATCAGCGTCTTCTACTACAGCCTGCAGAACTACAACCCCACCAAGCCCTGGCGGAACGGCTGGGCGGGCCTCGGCAACTTCACCCACGCCTTCACCGACGACCCGCAGTTCTGGGACACGCTGACCTTCAGCGCCAAGTGGGTCGTCGTCGAGGTCGGGCTGCAGCTGCTGCTGGGTCTGGCGCTGGCCCTCATCGTCAACCAGACTTTCGTGGGCCGGTCGCTGGGGCGCGCCCTGGTGTTCTCCCCGTGGGCGGTTTCCGGCGTGCTGACCTCCGCGATCTGGGTGCTGCTGTACAACTCCCAGACCGGCATCACCCGTTACCTCGCCGACTTGGGGCTCGGCTCCTACGGCACCAGCTGGCTGTCGGACACCTCCACCGTCTTCCCGGCCGCCGTGGTCGCCGACCTGTGGCGCGGCGTGCCGTTCTTCGCGATCCTCATCCTCGCCGACCTCCAGTCCGTCTCGAAGGACCTGTACGAGGCTGCCGAGGTCGACGGGGCGAGCCGGCTCAAGCAGTTCTGGCACATCACGCTGCCGCATCTGAAGGACGCGATCGTCCTGTCCACGCTGCTGCGCGCCGTGTGGGAGTTCAACAACGTCGACCTGCTGTACACCCTCACCGGCGGCGGCCCGGCCGGCGAGACCACCACGCTGCCGCTGTACATCGCGCACACCTCCGTCGACGCCCACAACTTCGGCTACGCGTCCGCCCTGACCACGGTCGCGTTCGTGATCCTGCTCTTCTGCTCGATCGTCTACCTGCGGCTGAGCAAGTTCGGAGGCGACAAGTGATCACCGAGATCGCTCCGGCACCCGAGCGTGCGGTGCCCGAACCGACCCGGCCGCGCGGGCGGCGGCGCCCCTGGGACCAGGCCCCGCGCCGGCAGATCTACCTGCCGCTGTCGGTCTACCTGGTCTTCACGCTGGTCCCGTTCTACTGGATCCTGCTGTTCGCGCTGCGCCCCGCCGGCTCCACCTCGCTGGTGCCGTGGCCGCTGACCTTCGACCACTTCGAGAAGGTGTGGACGGAGCGCTCGTTCGGCACCTACTTCGGCAACAGCGTGCTGGTGGGCCTGGCCACCCTGGTGATGACCACGGTCGTGGCGCTGGCCGGCGGCTACGCCCTCGCCCGGTTCGACTTCAAGGTCAAGCGCGCCTTCATGCTGGCCCTGCTGTGCTCGCAGTTCGTGCCGGGCGCACTGCTGCTGGTGCCGCTGTTCCAGATCTTCGCCGAACTGAAGATGATCAACTCGCTGGGCAGCGTCATCATCGCCGAGACGGTCTTCCAGCTGCCGCTGTCGATGATCCTGATCAGCAACTTCATCAAGAACGTGCCGTACTCCCTGGAGGAGGCCGCCTGGGTCGACGGCTGCAACCGGCTGCGGGCCTTCCGGGTCGTCGTGCTGCCGCTGCTGCGGCCGGGTCTGATCGCCGTCGGCTCCTTCGCCTTCGTGCACTCCTGGAACCACTTCCTCTTCGCCCTGATGTTCCTCAACAACCAGGACAAGCAGACCATCCCGGTCGGCCTCAACTCCCTGATGAGCGCCGACAGCGTCGACCTCGGCGCGCTGGCGGCGGGCGGCATCATCGCCGCCGTCCCGGTGGTCATCGTGTTCGCGTTCATCCAGAAGTGGCTCATCACCGGATTCAGCGCCGGGGCGGTGAAGGGATGAGGATCCGTCAGTTCGCTCCGGCCGCCGCACTGCTGGGCACGTTCTGCCTGCCCGCCCACGCCGGCGAGCAGGTCCGCGGCATCAGCCGCGACACCCTCGCCCCGAACGACGGCTGGGCCTCCTACGGCACCGGCACCACCGGAGGCGCTACCGCCGACGACGCCCACGTGTACACGGTCACCGACCGGGCCGGCCTGGTGCGCGCCCTCGACGGCGGCAGCGACACCCCGAAGATCATCAAGATCGCCGGGACCATCGACGCCAACACCGACGACCGCGGCCGGCACCTCGGCTGCGCCGGCTACGCCACCGGCGGCTACGACCTGAAGCGGTACCTCGCCGCGTACGACCCCCGCACCTGGGGCGCGGCCAAGCCGAGCGGCCCGCAGGAGGAGGCGCGCCAGGCTTCCGCGGCCCGGCAGGCCGAACGGATCGTGTTCACCGTCGGCTCCCACACCACCATCGTCGGCCTCGGCTCCTCCGCCGTCCTCAAGGGCGCGAGCCTTCAGGTGAGGGGCGCCGACAACGTCATCGTCCGCAACGTCGAACTGCGCGACGCCTACGACTGCTTCCCCGTCTGGCAGCCCAACTCCGGCGGCCTCGGCGACTGGAAGACGGCGTACGACACCCTGTGGCTGAACGGCGCCACCCATGTGTGGGTCGACCACCTCACCGCCTCCGACAAGGGCCACCCGGACGCCGACGAGCCCACCTGCTTCGCCCGCAACTACCTGCGCCACGACGGCCTGCTCGACATCACGAACGGCTCCGACCTGGTCACCGTCTCCTGGAGCCGGTTCGCCGACCACGACAAGGCGATGCTCATCGGCAACGGGGACAACGTCACCGGTGACCGCGGCAAGCTGCGGGTCACCCTCCACCACAACGAGTTCGACGGCGTCGTGCAGCGCGCCCCGCGCGTCCGCTTCGGCCAGGTGCACCTCTACGACAACCGGTACGTGGTCCCCGACGACGGCGAGTACCGCTACTCCATCGGCGTCTCCACCGAGTCCCGCATCCACGCCGAGAACAACGCCTTCCACACCCCGAACCATGTGGAGGCGGCCGACCTGGTCAAGAGCTGGAACGGCAGCGCGCTGCACGCGAGCGCCACCCTTTTCAACGGCTACCCGGTCGACCTGCTCACCATCTACAACGCCTACAACTCCGGCAGCGAACGCGATCTGACCGCCGACGTCGGCTGGACCCCCGCCCTGCACGGGCCGGTCGACAGCGCCGCGGTGGCCGACCGGGCGGTGGCGCGCGACGCGGGCGCGGGGAGGATCCGATGACCACGACACCCGTGCCGGTCGTGCTGGCCGGCGCCCGCGGTCATGGCCGCTGGCACCTGGACAACATCCGCCGCCTCCAGGACCGGGGCCTGGTCCGGCTCGTGGGAATCTGCGAGCTGACCCCGCTGACCCCGCGGGAGATCCCCGACGGCTTGGGCGCCCCTGAGCAGTCCGCCGACTTCGGCGCCCTGCTGGACACCACCGGCGCCCGGATCGCCGTCATCTGCACCCCGATCCCCACCCACACCGACCTCGCGCTCGCCGCCGCCGAGCGGGGCGTGCACCTGCTGCTGGAGAAGCCGCCCGCACCCTCGTACGCCCAGTACCGGCGGATGGCCGACGGGGTGGCGCGGGCCGGTGTCGCCTGCCAGGTCGGCTTCCAGTCGCTCGGCTCGCACGCCCTGCCCGCCATCCGGGACATGATCGCGGACGGCGTGATCGGCGAGGTGGAGGGCGTGGGCGGCGCCGGGGCCTGGGCCCGCGCCGAGGCGTACTTCCGGCGGGCGCCCTGGGCGGGCCGGCGGCGGCTGGACGGCACCGACGTGGTCGACGGGGTGCTCACCAACCCCCTCGCGCACGCCGTCGCCACCGCCCTCGCCCTCGACGGCTCGGTGCGCGCCGAGGACGTCACCGGCATCGAGACCGAGTTGCTGCGCGCCAACGCCATCGAGTCCGACGACACCTCCTGCGTGCGGATCACCACCGCACGCGGCCGGCGCGTCGTCGTCGCGGCCACCCTGTGCGCCGAGCAGCCCGACGAGCCGTACGTGCTGGTCCACGGCAGCCGGGGCCGGATCACCTTCTGGTACAAGCAGGACCGGGTGCTGCTCCAGCGCGCCGGCCACGGCCCGGAGGAGTTCGAGTACGGCCGCACGGACCTGCTCGCCAACCTCGTCGAGCACCTCACCCACGGCGCCGGCCTGCTCGTCCCGCCGGACGCGACCGGCGCCTTCATGAAGGTGGTCGAGCGGATCCGGCTCGCCCCCGACCCGGCCCCGCTGCCCGCGGGCGCCTGGCACCTGCTGCCCGAGGAGGGCCGCCGGGTCGTGCGCGGTGTGGACGGCCTCGTCGCGGCCGCCGCCGACACCCTCGCCCTGTACTCCGAGCTCGGCGCCCCCTGGGCCCCGAGCGGCCTGCCGAGAGAGGTGAGCACACGATGACCGCCCACGACGGCGCCGTCCTGCGGGTCGCCGGCCGTCCCGTCGGCCGCTACGTCATCCGTCCCGAGCTGCCGGCCCGGCTCTCCCCCCGCCCCTATCTGCACCCCGTCACCACCCTGGCCGGCACCACGGTCACCGAGCTGACCCCCGCCGACCACGCACACCACCTCGGCGTCGGTGTCGCCGTTCCCGACGTCGAGGGGCACAACTTCTGGGGCGGGCGCACCTTCCTGCGCGAGAAGGGCCCGACCGAGCTGGACAACCACGGCGCCCAGCGGCACACCGCGTTCGCGCTGCGCGATCCGGACGGCTTCGTCGAGGAGCTGCGCTGGGTGGCGGCCGGCGCGGAGCTGCTGCGCGAGCGGCGCACGGTCGCGGCCACCCCTCTCACGTCCACCGCCTGGGCGCTGGACTTCACCTTCTCCCTCACCAACGTCACCCCCGGCCCGCTGTCCCTGGGCAGCCCCGCCACCAACGGCCGCCCCGGCGCCGCGTACGGCGGCTTCTTCTGGCGGGCCCGCAAGGAGGCGGGGCCGCCCTCGGTGTTCACCGCCGACGCCGAGGGCGAGGACGCGGTGCACGGCCGCCGTGCCGACTGGCTGGCCCTCGCGGGCTCCGGCTGGACGCTGGTCTTCGCCGGTGCCACCGGCGCCACCCGGCGAGACCCGTGGTTCGTGCGCGCCACCGAGTACCCCGGCGTCGGCTCCTCGCTGGCGTCCACCGAGCGGCTGACGGTCCCGGCCGGTGACACCGTCGTACGGCGGATCGTCACGGTCGTCGCGGACGGCAGGCCGGACCGGGACGAGGCGGCCGCCCTGGTCGGAAAGGCAGTCGCCCAGTGACCACGTATCAGAACCCGATCCTGAACGCCGACTGGTCCGACCCGGACGTGGTTCGCGTCGGCGACGACTTCTACCTCACCGCCTCCAGCTTCGGCCGCGCCCCCGGCCTGCCCCTGCTGCACTCCCGGGACCTCGTCAACTGGACCCTGGTCGGCCATGCCCTCGAACGCCTCGAGCCGGAAGCCGAGTTCGCCCGGCCCCGGCACGACTGCGGCGTCTGGGCGCCGTCGATCCGCCACCACGACGGCCGGTTCTGGATCTTCTGGGGCGATCCCGACCAGGGCATCTTCCAGGTCAACGCGCCCGAGATCCTCGGCCCGTGGACCCGCCCGCACCTGCTGAAGGCCGGCCGGGGCCTGATCGACCCTTGCCCGCTGTGGGACGACGACAGCGGCGAGGCCTATCTCGTGCACGCCTGGGCCAGGTCCCGCGCCGGCGTGAAGAACCGCCTCACCGGCCACCGGATGCACCCCGACGCCACCTCACTGCTCGACGAGGGCAAGCTGATCGTCGACGCCGACGGCATCCCCGGCTGGTTCACCCTCGAAGGGCCCAAGCTCTACCGGCACGACGGCTGGTTCTGGATCCTGGCGCCCGCCGGGGGAGTGGAGAGCGGCTGGCAGGGCGCCTTCCGCGCGCGGGACTTCTTCGGCCCGTACGAGGAGCGGATCGTCCTGGAACAGAAGGACACCGACGTCAACGGCCCCCACCAGGGCGGCTGGGTGCGCACGGCGGCGGGCGAGGACTGGTTCGTGCACTTCCAGCAGCGCGGCGCCTACGGCAGGGTCGTGCACCTCCAGCCGATGCGCTGGGACACCGACGGCTGGCCGGTGCTCGGGAACGACGGCGCCCCCGTCGCCGTACACCCCAGGCCCGCCCTGCCGCCGCAGCCGCCGGCCGCGCCCGCCACCGACGACGACTTCCCCGGCGGACGGTACGGACGTCAGTGGCAGTGGACCGCCAACCCCCAGGACGCCTGGGCCACCCAGCACTCCGGCGACGGCCTGCGGCTGACCTGCGTACGCTCCGCCGACGTGCACGATCTGCGCACGCTGCCGAACCTGCTCACCCAGCGGCTGCCCGGCCTGCCCAGCGCCGTCGAGGTCGAGCTGTGCCTGGACGCCGAGGAGCCGGGGGCCCGGGCCGGGCTCGCGGTGCTCGGGGACGCGTTCGGCTGGATCGGGCTGGAGCGCGGCACCGACGGCGGCGTGCAGCTGGTGCACCGGTTCGCCGAGCCGGTCGCGGAGGCCGAACGGGATGCCGCCCACCCGCGCCCCGCCCCGCAGGGCCGGGTCCGGCTGCGCATCGAGATCGGTGCCGGCGCGCGCTGCCGCTTCTTCTACGACACCGGGGCGGGGCCGACACCCTCCGGCCCGGTCTTCGCCGCCACCCCGTGGCGCTGGGTCGGCGCGCTGCTCGGTCTGTTCGCGCTCGCCCCGGAAGGAACGGGACACGCCGGCGCGGCGACCTTCGAGCACTTCCGTATCACCGCCCTCTGATCCCCTTTCCCTGTATGCCTGTTGGGAGCCGCAATGCCGCACATCCCTAGCAAGCGCTTGCCGAGACCGGGTGCCGTCCTGGTCGCCGTCACCGTCCTGGTCGCCGCCCTCGGTCTCGGCGCGGTCGGCGCGGCCAAGGCCGCCACCGTCACGCCTCCCGCCTCTTCTTCCGCGCCCGCCGCCGACCGCTGGACCGACCAGCCGCACGGTTTCGCCACCCTCGCCGGAGGCACCACGGGCGGCGCCGGCGGCAAGGTCGTCACCGTCACCGACCAGGCCTCGCTCGCCCGGTACGCGGCCGCCCCGGAGCCGTACATCATCCGGGTCAAGGGTGCGATCGCCGTCGCGCCCTTCGGCTCCGACATCGTCGTGGGCTCGGACAAGACCCTCATCGGCGTCGGCGACACCGGCGAGATCGTCCACGGCGAACTGCACCTGAACCCCGGCACGCACAACGTCATCATCCGCAACCTGACGATCCGCGACTCCTATGTCGAGGGCGACTGGGACGGCAAGACCACCGACTTCGACGCCATCCAGATGGACACCGCCGACCACGTCTGGATCGACCACAACCGCCTGACCCACATGGGCGACGGCCTGCTCGACATCCGCAAGGACAGCCAGTACATCACCGTCTCCTACAACCAATTCAGCAACCACAACAAGGCGTTCGGGATCGGCTGGACCACCGACGTCAAGACGCAGATCACCATCGACCACAACTGGTTCTCCGGCACCAAGCAGCGCAACCCGTCCGCCGACAACTGCGCCTACGCCCACCTGTACGACAACTACCTCTCCGGGCAGGTGGCCGACGGCGACCCGGTGTGGACGTACGGGAACTGGTCGCGCGGCAGGACGAAGATGGTCATCGAGAACAGCTACTACGACGGTGTCCAGCACCCCTACCAGGCCGATGCCACCGCCGAGCTGGTGCAGCGCGGATCGATCCTGAGGAACACCACCGGCCGTACCGACGCCTGGGGCACCGCGTTCGACCCGCGGGACTTCTACGACTACCGGCTGGACCCGGCGGCCGCCGTCCCGGCCCTGGTCACCCGCTTCTCCGGCCCGCAGAGGCAGATCGGCGACTCGGTGACGCTCCCGGTCCCCGGCGCCTACCCGACCGTGCAGGCCGCGGTGGACGCCGTGCCCGACGGCAACGACCTGCCGGTGACGATCGCGATCGCGCCGGGCACGTACCGCGAGAAGGTCTACGTCCCGGCCGGCAAGCCGTACGTCACGCTGGTGGGGACGGGCGACCGGCGCTCCGACACCGTGATCGTCCACGACACCCCGGCCGCGTACGGCGGTTCCACCGGCAGTGCGACCGTCCGGATCGCCGCGAACGACACCACCGCCCGCCACCTCACCTTCAGCAACGACTTCGACGAGGCCGCCGTCGAGCTGAACGGCGAGCAGGCGCTGGCCATGAAGACCACCGGCGACCGGATCGTCTTCGAGGACACCGCGTTCCTCGGCAACCAGGACACCCTGATGACCGACAGCCCGAAGCTGACCACGATCAGCCGCGTCTACGTCCGCGACTCCTTGATCGAGGGCGACGTCGACTTCCTCTACGGGCGGGCCACCACCGTCATCGAGCGGTCGGTGATCCGGGCGCTGAGCCGCGGCTCCACCACGAACAACGGCTACGTCACCGCCGCCTCGACGTGGACCGGCAACCCGTACGGCTTCCTCATCACCGGTTCGAAGATCGTCAGCGACGCGCCGGCGGAGTCCTTCCACCTCGGGCGGCCCTGGCACCCGGGCGGGGAACCGGAGGCCGTCGGCCAGGTGCTGATCCGTGACACCGAGCTGCCCGCCGCGATCAAGCCGGCGCCCTGGACCGACATGAGCGGCTTCTCCTGGAAGGACGCCCGCTTCACCGAGTACCACACCTACGGCCCCGGAGCCGCCGTCACCGCCGACCGGCCGCAGATGAGCGACGCGGACGCGCGCGTGCACACCGTCGCGGACTATCTGCGCGGCACGGACGGCTGGGCGCCGTTCGCCCGCCGCTGACCCCCACCCCTTCACATCCCGCTGATCCAGAAGAAGAGAGCCGATCAATGAAGATCACAAATCGCAGAAGCAGGCGTGCCGCGCTGGCCGTCGCCCTGGGCTCCGCGCTCGCCCTGACCGCCACCGCCTGCGGTGACGACGGCAACGGCACCGGCGGCGACAAGGGGTCCGAGGGCAGCGGCAAGGGCGAGATCGTCTTCTGGGACAACAACGGCGGTGTCCGCACCGACATCTGGAAGGAGGTCATCGCCGACTTCGAGAAGGCCAACCCCGGCATCAAGGTCAAGTACGTCGGCATCGCCGCCAAGGAGTACCAGTCCAAGGTGGACACCGCCATCCAGGGCGGCGGCCTGCCGGATGTCGGCGGTGTGGGCGCGGCGATGCTCGCGGAGTTCTCCGCGCAGAACGCCCTGGAGCCGCTGGACGAGCGGCTCGCCAAGTCGTCGCTGAACGGCAAGCTGAACAAGGACATGGTCGCCTCGCTGAAGGCCGCCGGTGGCGGTGACGGCACCCTGTACTCGATCCCGACCTCCGCCAACAACGGCGTCCTGTACTACCGCACCGACCTCTTCCAGAAGGCCGGTCTGGACGCGCCGACCACCTGGGAGAAGTTCTACACGGCGGCCGAGAAGCTCACCGACGCGAAGAAGAACGCGTTCGGCTACACCATCCGCGGCGGCGCCGGCTCCATCGCGCAGGCGCTGGACGCGATGTACGGGCAGTCCGGGATCACGTCGTTCTGGAACGGCGACAAGACCACGGTGAACGACCCGAAGAACGTGGCCGCGCTGGAGAAGTACGCCGCGCTCTACAAGAAGGTCACCCCGGCCGCCGACGTGAACAACGACTTCACGAAGATGGTCGCCCAGTGGGACTCCGGAACGATCGGCATGCTCAACCACAACCTGGGCTCCTACCAGGACCATGTGAAGGCGCTCGGCGCGGGCAAGTTCCGCGGCATTCCGCAGCCGACCGGGCCGGGCGGGAAGCGGGTCCAGGTCTCCAACCCGGTCGACGGACTCGGGCTGTTCAAGAGCTCCAAGAACAAGGAGGCGGGCTGGAAGTTCATCGAGTTCGCGCTCTCCCACGCGGAGAACTCCAAGTTCAACGAGTCGGCGGGGCAGGTGCCGGCCAACACGGAAGCCTCCGGCGATGCGTGGATCCAGAAGGCGGAGCCGACGAAGCTGGCCGCCGCGGCGCTGAGTGATGGGTCCACGTCGATGGTGCAGCTGCCGTACTACCTGCCTGACTGGAACACGATTTCCAAGGCGGACAACGAGCCGGGGTTCCAGAAGGTGCTGCTCGGGAAGATGTCGGCGAAGCAGTTCCTGGACGCGTTGGCCGATCAGCTGAACAAGGCGCAGGCCGACTGGAAGCAGAATCACTGAGCAAGTGGGTGGTTTCCGTGCGGGGGCTGCGTGTCCGTCGTGGCTGGTCGCGCCCCCGCGGCGGAGCCGCATGCCGATACTGCCCCGCGCCCCCAGGTGAGTCCACTTACCCTGCGTTGAAAGGCCGTTCGTGTCCCTCAGCCGTAGAGCCGTCCTTGCCGCCGTTCCCCTCACCGTGGCCGCCGCTCCCTCGCCGGAGGTCTCCCGCACCCTCTACATCGCCGGTGATTCCACCGCCGCTCAGAAATACGCCGATGCCGCGCCCGAGAGCGGGTGGGGAATGGCTCTGCCGTTCTTTCTGCACCGGGAAGTCGTCGTCGCCAATCACGCGATGAACGGGCGCAGTTCCAGGAGTTTCCTCGACGAGGGGCGTCTCGACGCCATCCTTTCCGTGATCCGGCCCGGTGACGTCCTGGTCGTCCAGTTCGCGCACAACGACGAGAAGGCCACCGATCCCACCCGTTACACCGAGCCGTGGACGACGTACCGGGAGTGCCTGCGCAGGTATGTCGACGGGGCCCGGGAGCGCGGGGCGCGCCCTGTGCTCGCCACGCCCGTGGAGCGGCGGCGGTTCGACGCCGCGGGCGACGCGCAGCCTACGCACGGCGACTACCCGGCGGCCATGCGGGCGCTCGCCGAAGAGGAGCGGGTGGCGCTGCTGGACGTCCAGCGGCTGTCGCTCGCCCTCTGGCAGGAGCTGGGCGTCGAGGAGACCAAGACCTACTTCAACTGGACAGCGACCGAGCAGGACAACACGCACTTCAATCCGCCCGGCGCGATCGCCGTGGCCCGTCTCGTGACGCGTGAGCTGCTCCGCACCCGGGTGCTCGCGCCGCGCGACACGCGCCGGCTGGACGACGAGATCCCCGGGTCCTGGATCACCTGGCCCGACGCCACCGTCTGACCCTCCCCCCTTCGAGAAGGTGAGCCGCACCAATGCACGCACGTATGTGGCATGCCCATGCCATGAAGAGAACCGCCGCGCTCGTCGGCTGCACCGCCCTCGTGCTGTCCGTCACCGGGACCACCTCCGCCCACGAGCAGCACCGCGACCCGGCCCGCCAGGTGCTCGGCGCGCGGGACGGCTGGGGCGCCTCCGGGACCGGCACCACCGGCGGGGCCGCGGCCGACGCCGCGCACGTCTACACCGTCGGCACCTGGGCGCAGTTCAAGGCCGCCCTCGCCGCCGGCGGCGACGCGCCGAAGATCATCAAGGTGACGGGGACGATCGACGCCGTCTCCGAGGGCTGTGACGCCTTTGCCGTGCCCGGCTACGACTTCGCCGCCTACCTGGACACGTACGCGCCGGAGAAGTGGGGGTACGACACCGACCTGGAGAAGGAGCCGGCCGACAGCCCGGAGGGCCTGCGCCGGGTGTCCGCCGCCAACCAGGCCAAGGAGATCAAGGCGAACGTGCCCGCCAACACCACCATCATCGGAATGGGCCGGGGCGCCGGTTTCAAGGGGGCGAGCCTGCAGATCAGCGGCGTCGACAACGTCATCGTCCGCAACCTCGCCTTCGAGAGCCCGCTCGACTGCTTCCCGCAGTGGGACCCCACCGACGGCGCCACCGGCAACTGGAACTCCGAGTACGACAGCGCCGTCGTCTACGGCTCCACTCATGTCTGGCTGGACCACAACACCTTCAGCGACGGCGCCCACCCGGACTCGTCCCTGCCGGTGTACTTCGGCATGACCTATCAGCAGCACGACGGCGAGCTGGACATCGTCAAGGGCGCCGACTACGTCACGGCCTCCTGGAACGTCTTCGCCGACCACGACAAGACGATCCTCATCGGCAACAGCGACAGCGCCGCGACGGCCGCCGTGGACCGCGGGCATCTGAAGGTCACCTTCCACCACAACCTGTTCCGCAACCTGGTCGAGCGGGCGCCGCGTGTGCGGTTCGGCCAGGTCGACTCCTACAACAACCACTTCGTGGCCGGCGACGGCTACTCCTACAGCTACGGCATCGGCATGGAGTCCCAGCTGGTCGCCGAGCACAACGCCTTCACGCTGCCGGAGGGCGCTTCCGCCGGGAGGATCCTCAAGAAGTGGAAGGAGGCCCCGGTCACCGCCGCCGACAACTACGTCAACGGCCGCGCGACCGATCTGATCGCCGTGCACAACGCGGAGATCCCCGGCGAGACCCTCGCCTCCGGCGCCGGCTGGACGCCCACCCTGCGCACGCACGTCGACCCGCCGCGCGCCGTGCCCGGCATCGTCGACCACGGCGCGGGCGCCGGAAAGGGCCGCTGACATGGAACCCCTCGTCACCGGACGCAGAGGCTTCCTGGCCGCGAGTGCCGGCGCCGCCCTGGCGCTGGGCCTCGCGGCCCCCGCGGGCGCGGCGCGCCGCTCGCCCTTCGGCCGTTTCGGTTCACCGGCGGCCCGGCTCACCGAGCGCACCCTGTACGTCCACCCCGGCGGCGCCGGTGACGTGACGAGCGTGGGCGCCGCCCTCGCCGCTGCGACCGGTCCCGGCTGGACGCTGGTCCTCGCACCGGGCATCTACCGGGAGACCGTCGCCGTCGACACCGGCCGTACGGGGACGACCTGGATCGGCGCCTCGGAGAATCCGCGCGATGTCGTGATCGTGTACGACAACGCGGCCGGCACGCCCAAGCCCGGCGGCGGCACCTACGGCACCAGCGGCTCGGCCACCGTCACCGTGCAGGCCGACGCCTTCACCGCCCGCTGGATCACCTTCGCCAACCACTGGCTGCGCGCCGACCACCCCGGCGTGGACGGCACCCAGGCGGTGGCCCTGAAGGTGCAGGGCGACCGCAGCTCCTTCTGGCACTGCCGCTTCCTCGGCCACCAGGACACCTTGTACGCCGACACCATGGCGCTCGGCACCTTCGCCCGCCAGTACTTCGCCCACTGCTACGCCGAGGGTGACGTCGACTTCGTCTTCGGGCGGGCGACGGCGGTGTTCGAGCACTGCCGCTTCCGGACGCTGGACCGCACCGACCTCGCCGGGCCGCCGTACGGTTTCGTCTTCGCGCCGTCCACGGCGGGCGCCAACCCGCGCGGCTACCTGGTCATCCGCAGCCGGGTCACCGGTGCGGCCCCGGACGGGTTCTACAAGCTGGCCCGCCCGTGGGTGCCCAGCTCCGACCCGACCGCCCGCCCCATGCTCACCGTCCGCGACACCTGGCTCGGCCCCGGCATCGACCCGGCCGCGCCCTACGCGAACATGCGGGACGCCTATCCCTGGCAGAGCATGCGCTTCGCCGAGTACCGCGACACCGGTCCCGGCGCCGTCGTCTCCGTGCCGGAGAACCGGCCGCAACTCGACGCGGAGGCGGCCCGGCAGCACACCCGGACGGCCTGGCTGGGGGACTGGACGCCTTGGACGCAGGGCACCTTGACCGGATCTTTGCCTGCGGAAGAGGTATCGATCGGGCCACGGACCTCGCGCCCGAGGGGGTGACGCGCGTAGAAACCTGTCATGCATAAGCCACTGCGTTTCGCGGCCGCCGCGGCCGCCTGTGCCGTCGCCGGCGCCGCCCTGTACGGCGCCGGCGCGGCCACCGCCGACCAGTCGACCGCCAACTCCACGCACGAGCCGTACAACATCGGCGTCCTGGTCAAGGACATCGACGGCTACTACGGCACGACGCTCGACGGCAACGGCGTCTACCAGGCCTCGCCCACCAGCCCGTACGCCAAGGACCTCGCGCAGATCGACGCGGCCGCCCGCAAGTACATCGACAAGGCGGCCCGCAAGGCGCTGAAGAAGGGCGAGAAGCCGGCCGTCGTCTTCGACATCGACGACACCCTGCTGCTCAGCCTCGACTACGAGAAGAAGACCAACTACACGTACAACGGCACCACCTGGAACGACTACGTCAACAAGGCCGACCGCCCGGCCGTGTTCGGCAGCCCGGAACTCGTGCGCTACGCCGAGTCCAAGGGCGTCGAGGTCTTCTACAACTCCGGTCTGAGCGAGGCCCAGCGCCCCGCCGCCGTGGAGAACCTGAAGAAGGTCGGCGCCGATGTGAACCTGGACGCCGGCCACATGTTCCTCAAGGACAAGGCCGACCCGCCGGCCTACCTGAGCGACTGCGCCACCCCCGGCACCTGGAACTGCACCACCGTGCAGTACAAGGCGGGCACCCGCCGGCACATCGAGGACGACCTCGGCTACGAGGTCATCGCCAACTTCGGCGACCAGTACTCCGACCTCGAGGGCGGCTACGCCGACCGGACGTACAAACTGCCCAACCCGACGTACTACGTCGGCTAGTTCGGCGCACGTGAGCAGCGGCTCCCTCGCCGGGCTGTACCCGGCGAGGGGAAGCCGGAAGTTCCCTACGAGCCGCCGCTGTTCGGCGGGTGCGGCGCGAAGTCGCCGCCGACCGTGTACGGCCCGCCGGCCGCCGTCGCCGTGATCGAGTAACGGTCGTCCCCGGCGTCCCGGCCGCCGCGCCGGTGGTTGTACTGCCCCGCGAACACCCACTCGCCCGCCGGGACGGTACGCCCCGCCTTGAGCGTCCACGTGTACACGAGGAAGCCGTCGCGCTCGCCGACCGTCAGCGTGAAGTCGTTCTCCGGCAGGGTCCGCCAGGCACCGGTGGAGGACACCCCGCCGGTCTGCGCGACCCGCAACCGAACCGTGAGCGAGGTCAGTGGTTCCCGGGTCTTGAGGGTGAGAGCGCTCTGCGCCCAGAACTCGTTGCTGTGCGGATCGATGGAGCCGTCCGACCACAGCGGGCCGTTCTCGGTGTCCGGCGCGGCGGACGGGCGGCGTGTGACGTCGGGCGAGGCCGGCGGGGCCGGGGAGACGGCGACCGTCTGCTGCGCGGGTGCGTCGTCCCGTACGGCGGAGGCGACCGCGTAGCCGCCCGCCGCGAGCAGGCCCGCGACCGCTGCCGTGGCGCCGGCGATCCGCGTCCAGCCCCATACCGGGGGATGAGTCGCCGGGCGCTCCCGCCCCGTCATGCCGCCTTCGATCCGGGCCAGCATGCGCGCGCGGTCGGGCTGATGCTCCCCGGCCGCCTGCCGCAGCCGGGCGCGCAGCTCGTCGTGCCCGTCCCGCCGCATGCTCATCGCTTCCTTCCCTGCGCCTCGCCGGTGGCGCGCGCCATCGCCGCCCGGATCGTCGGCGCGGCCCCCTGCGGGCCGAGCAGCCGCTGCAGTTCGGCCATGCCCTTGGAGGTCTGGCTCTTCACCGTACCCACCGACACGCCGAGGGTGAGCGCCGTGTCCTTCTCGGACAGATCGAAGGCGTGCCGCAGCACCACACACGCCCGCTTGTGGAACGGCAGCCGGCGCAGCGCCTGGCGCACATCGACCACGCCGGCGACGTCCGGGTTCTCCGTCCGCTCCTCGCGGTGCGGCCAGAACAGGGCGATCCGCCGCCGCTCCCGCACCGCACTGCGGATCCGGGTGCGGGCCAGATTGGCGACCACCCCGCGCGCGTACGCCCCCGGATGCTCGGCCGCGCGCACCCGGTCCCAGCGGTGCCACAGCGCCAGTAACGCGTCGGCCGCCAGATCGTCCGCGGCGTCCGACTCGCCGGTCAGCAGATGGGCGAGGCGCGCGAGTTCGGCGTAGTGGCGCTCGAAGAAGGCGTGGAACTCCACGGAGGCGGCGTCGTCGACGACTGTGCCCACGGGCGGTCTCTCCTCGCAGCGGTGTCCCGACGTCGGAACGGTCGAACGAAGGTGCGCCGGGACGAGATCCGGAACTGTACCAGCGGCGTACGGGAATTCGAACACCGTATGGCGGACCGAACCCGCCGCAGGAATGCGGGCAGGACGAAGGGGGCAGCCCCCGGGCGGCTGCCCCCAAGTCCCCTTGCCCTGCTGTCCCTTGCTAGCCCTTCAGTGCGGCCTTCATCATGGCCTTCGCCACCGGCGCCGCCAGCCCGTTGCCGCTGACCTCGGAGCGCGCCGCGTCCGACTGCTCGACCATGACCGCCACCGCGACCTCCTTGCCGCCGGCCTTGGCGTAGGAGGTGAACCAGGCGTACGGCGTCTTGCTGTTGTTCTCGCCGTGCTGGGCCGTACCGGTCTTGCCGCCGACGGTCGCGCCGGAGATCCGGGCGTTGGTGCCCGTGCCCTCCTCGACGACCGTCTGCATCGCCGACTGCAGTTGCTCGGCGGTGCGGGAGCCGACGATCTCCTTGCTGCCCGCGTCGTCGTCGTAGTTCTGCAGCACGTCACCACCGCTGTCGGTGACCTGGGCCACCATGTGCGGCGAGACCAGCTTGCCGCCGTTGGCGATCGCCGCCGACACCATCGCCATCTGCAGCGGCGTCGCCGTCACGTCGAACTGGCCGATGCCGCTCAGCGCCGTCTGCGCCTTGTCCATGTCCTTGGGGTACACGCTCGGGTACGCCCGCACCGGCACGTCCCGCTGCTCGTCGTTGAAGCCGAACTTCTCGGCCATCGCCCGCACCTTGTCCTGGCCCAGGTCGACCGCCATCTTCGCGAAGACGTTGTTGCAGGAGTACTGCAGGGCGACCCGGATGGAGGCGTTCTCGCACGGCGCCGACGGGTTCTCGTTGCTCAGATCCTGCGTGGTCAACGGCAGCCGGTACGGGTCCGGGCTCACCGTGCGCTGGTCCACTGAGGAGTACAGCCCGTCCTCCAGCGCGGCCGCGGCCACCACCAGCTTGAACGTGGAGCCCGGCGGCAGCGGCTGGCGCAGCCCCCGGTTGTTCAGCGGCTTGTCCGGGTCGGCGTTCAGCTCCTTCCACGCCGTGCCCGCGGTGTTGGCGTCGGTGAGCGCGGACGGGTCGTACGACGGCGCCGACACGACGGCGAGGATCCGGCCCGTCTTCGGGTCGATGGCGACCGCCCCGCCCTTCTTGCCGCCGAGCGCCTGGTACGCCGCCTTCTGCACGTCCGGGTCGATGGTCGTCAGCACGTTGCCCGGGTCGGCCCGCTTGCCGGTGACCGTGTCCATCACCGTCCGCAGCCGCGGGTCGGTGCCGTTGAGCAGCTCCGAGTAGATGCCCTCCAGCTGGGTCGGGGCGTACGCCTGCGAGGCGTAGCCCGTCACCGCCGCGTACAGCCTCCCGTCCGTGTACGTGCGCTTGTACGCCAGGTCACCGCCCGACGTCCGCGCCGAGCCGGTCACGGAGCGTCCGGCCACGATGATGTTGCCGAGCGGCTCCGCGTACGTCTGGATCGCGTTGCGCCGGTTTTCCTTGTCGTCCGCGAGCGCCTTGCCGTCGTAGAACTGCACCCAGGTCGCCCGCGCCAGCAGGGCGAGCACCAGGAGCAGCGCGAAGACCGATGCGCGCCTGATCGTCTTGTTCATCCCGATCAGAAGACGAGCGGAAAGGCGTCGATCGTTCCCTCGCGCCCGGTTTTCTCATCGTCCGCTCAGGAAGCCCGCCTCGTACGCCGCGATCACCGCCTGGGTGCGGTCGCGGGCGCCGGTCTTGGCCAGCACCGACGCCACATGGGTCTTCACCGTCGCGGGGCCGACGCCTATGCGCCCGGCGATCTCCGCGTTGGTCAGCCCGGCCGCCATCAGGCGCAGCACCTCGCGCTCGCGGCCCGTGAGGCGCGTCACCCAGGCCGGGGGCGCGGCCCGGGCCTGCGCGTGCGCGGCCGCGAGCGTGCGCACCGCGGAGGGGAACAGCAGGGTGTCGCTGTGCGCGACCAGCCGTACCGCCTGCACCAGCGTGTCGGCGTCCGCCCGCTTCAGCAGGAACCCGGCGGCCCCGGCGCGCAGGGCGTCGTACACGTAGGAGTCGTTCTCGAAGGTCGTGACGACGACGATACGGGGCGGGTCGGCGAGTGCGGCGAGGATCTGCTCGGTGGCGCGGATGCCGTCGATCTGCGGCATGCGCACGTCCATCAGCACCACGTCGGGCCGCCGGTCGCGTACGACGGCCACGGCCTCGGCGCCGGTCGCCGCCTCCCCGGCCACCTCCATGTCCGGCTCGGCGGACAGGATGGCGTGCAGCGCGCTGCGGACCATGCGCTCGTCGTCGGCGAGGACGATCCGGATCGGCTCCCGGCTCATACGGCTCCCTTCGTCGGGATCATGCGGTGGTGCCCGGCGGGGCCGTGCGGCTGCTTTCACCGGGCGGTGCGGCTTCCCGTATCGGCAGGTGGACGTGCAGCCGCCACGCCTCTCCGGCCGGGCCGGCCTCGGCGGCGCCGCCCAGCAGCCGGGCCCGGTCGGCGATGCCCCGCAGGCCGTGGCCGCCGCCGGACCGGACGGCCGGTGCGCGGCAGGTGCCGACGGGGTTGGTCACGGTGATCTCCAGACGCGCGCCGGCCGCCGTGATCCGCACGTCCACCGCCCTCCCGGCGTCACCGTGCTTCAGCGCGTTGCTCAGCCCCTCCTGCACGATCCGGTACGCCTCCCGGGAGACCAGGTCGGGCAGCGCGGCCGGGTCCACAGCGACCTCGGCCCGCACCCGCAGCCCGCATGCGCGGGTACGGCGCAGCAGGGCGTCGAGGTCGGCGGCGAGGGTGGGCGCGGGCGCGGTACCGGGGGTGTCACCGGCGCGCAGCACGCCGAGGACGGCGTCGAGTTCGCCGACGGTCCGCCGGGTGGTGTCCTCGATCGCGGCGAGCGCCTCGCGGACGAACTCCGGGTCGCTGTCCAGCACCCGGCGGGCCGCGCTCGCCTGGAGGGTGACGGCGCTGAGGGCGTGCCCGACGGAGTCGTGCAGTTCGCGGGCGAGCCGGTTGCGCACGGCGAGGTCGGCGGCGCGCGCCTCGGCGGCCGCCAGCCGGTCCTCCGGGGTCGGCCCGAGCAGCGCGGGCGCCCACCGGGCCAGCAGCGCCCCGCAGCCGGCCGCACACCCGGCGAGCGCCACCAGCATGGCCAGACCGGCGAGCGGGGCGAGTGTTAGACCCCAGCCGTGGACGAGGACTTCGGGGAGCCCGAGACCGGTGCCGCGCAGCCCCGCGAACAGCGGCAGCACCATCAGGACGACCGCGAACGGCGGCACGGCCAGCGACATCCCGGACAGGATGCCGCCGAGCCCGAGATGCAGCGTGAACCAGGCCGCCGTCCGGCCGCGCGCGGCACGGCCGCGGGCCGGGGTGGGGGAGAGGACGTCGGGGCCGATGCCGCACAGGGTGCGCGCCGCGCCCGCCTCCAGCGGGCGGGTCATCGGGAACAGGGCGCCGGTGAGCGCGGCCAACGGCAATCCCACGGCGAACGACAGCAGTTGCAGCGGCAGATCGCCGAAGAGGTACCGGGAGTCCAGGGCCGGGCCGACGATCACCTCGCCGACGAAGACGTACGGCATGGCGAGCGCACCGCCGAGGATCAGGTGGATCCAGCGGCGGCGCGCCCGCCTTCCGAACAGCAGCCGGGCCCCGGATCTCACGTGGCCGGCTTCCCGGTCGCCGCCGGCCCGGTGTCCGACGCGCAGGGTCCGGCGGCCGGTCGTCCCGCGCCCGCGGCCGGTCGGCCGGTGCCGGAGGCCACGCGCGCGGTGCCCGCCGCCGCGCGCCCGACGGCCTCAGCCGCCCGTCCGGCGAGCACCGCCGCTCGCGCCGCGCCCGGCGCAGGCCGTCCGCCGAGCCGCGCCGACCGCTCCACGAGGAAGGACACGCCGACGGCGGCGACCAGAAGCCCGACGATCATGTGGCCAGCGTAGGTGAGGTTCATCAGCGATGTGGGCCGGTCGGCGTCCTTCTCCACGCCGGTCAGCGAGGCCACCGCGAGCCAGCCGCCCCAGCATGCCGTCGCGCCGGAGCCGAGCCAGGCCGCCGTCAGGGGAACCGCGACGGGCAGCCTGCGGCCCCGGCGGAACGCCAGGAGCAGGCCGCCGACGACGGCCGACGCCAGGAAGACGACGTACAGGACCTCCATGACGTAGAAGCCGCTGTCCCGTCCGGCGACGCGGCCCGCGCTGAGCCCGGCCGTGCCGCCGGACAGCCAGACCAGATGCGGGGCCATGACGGGCGGCGCGAGGACGGCGGCCGCGCCGGCGGACCTCCGCCGTGCGGACCCCGGTGCTCCGGACGGCAGTTGCCCCACGCGGCCGTGCCACAGCCCGCCCCACCGGTCGCGGGCGTACCGCACGAACAGGGCGCCCAGGCACAGGCCCTGCACGATGAAGCCGGTGTACACCAGGGCGAACACCCAGGCGTCCAGGAAGGGTTCACCGCCACCGGCCGCGTGCGCGCGCCCGCCCAGCGCAGTGACCAGCAACTGGAGCGGGTACCCGGCCATGATCGGCGCGAGCAGCCCGGTGGCCACCCAGGCGGGAAGGGCGAGCAGCCAGGCCGGCACCCGCCGCCCCCACGGCCGGGTCAGCAGCAGCGCCAGCACGATCACCGCGCCGTCCATGAGCACGGTGACCCCGTTGGCCACGGCCATGGTGGCGGGGTGCTCCAGCAGCGGGCTGCCGTCCGGGATCCCGAGGCGGCTCCCGCTGATCCAGACGGCCTTGAGGGCGAGATACGGCACGCAGGCGGCGATGGTGACGGCCCGCAGCAGGCGGCGCGGCCGGTCGGCCGGTGGAAGGGGGAGCGACTGGGTCATGCCCCCACGCTCCCGTGCGCCCGTGCGGCCTCGCCTCCTGCGCGGTGACGATCCGCCTCCACCGCAGGGGGGAGAGCGGGGTCAGCCCGGCGGACAGGGCCCGCCCGGCACAGCGGACCAGCCGGCGGGACGTCGTCAGCCCGGCAGCCGGAGCACGACCTCCTCGATCTCCTCGCCGCGTGCCTGCGCGAACCCCGTGGCGCGGGCCGTCTCCCGGAAGCCGCACTTGCCGAGCACCCGCAGCGAGCCCGCGTTGTCGGCGGCCGCCCGCGCGTACAGCGGGCGTTCGGGCACCTCGCCGATCAGGGCCCGCAGCGCGGCCGTGGCCACCCCGCGCCCCCAGTGCGCCCGGTCCACCCAGTACGTCACCTCGCGCTCACCGGGCTCCCCGTACACCGCCGCCGAGCCGACCACGTCGCCCTCGGCGAGGATCGTGCGCAGCACGTGGGACGACGCTCTCAGCCGCCGCCAGTGCGCGTCGAAGGCGTCCCGGTCCGCGGGATCCTTCGGCGTGAAGGCGGCCATGCGCAGCGCTTCCGGGTCGTTCATGTGCCGGAAGAACACCGGCAGATCACTGTCGTGGACCTCACGGAGTACGACATCCATGCCCGAGAGCCTACGGGCCGCCCCGGACGGGTGCCCATCCCTCAGAGCCGGCGGGTGGCGAGGGTCAGCCGGTCACGGGCGTCGAACAGGGCGTCCTTGACGAGCTGTTCGTGGGCGGGCGTGAGGCGGGCGACCGGCACCGAGCAGCTGATGGCGTCACGGGCCGGGGTGCGGTAGGGGATCGACACGCCGAAGCAGCGCAGCCCCAGCGTGTTCTCCTCGCGGTCCACGGCGAAGCCCTGCTCGCGCACCTGGTGCAGTTCCTCGATGAGCTTCTCGCGGTCCGTGATGGTGTTCTCGGTCAGCGCCGGCAGCGTCTCCGGGAGCATCTTGCGGACCTGCTCGTCGCTGTACGTGGCGAGGATCGACTTGCCCAGGGACGTGGAGTGGGCGGGCAGCCGGCGGCCGACCCGGGTGAAGGGCCGCAGATAGTGCTGTGACTGCCGGGTGGCGAGGTAGACGACGTTGGTGCCGTCCAGCCGGGCCAGGTGGATGGTCTCGGTGGTGTCGTCGGAGAGCCGGTCCAGCGTCGGCCGGGCCGCCGCGACCACCTCGTCGCCGTCGATGTAGGAGGTGCCGACCAGCAGCGCCCGCACCCCGATGCCGTACCGCGTGCCCGTGGCGTCGGTCTCCACCCAGCCCAGGTCCACGAGGGTGCGCAGCAGCATGTAGAGGCTGGACTTGGGATACCCGACCGCTTCCTGCACCGACGCCAGGGAGTGCATGCCGGGGCGCGCCGCGAAGTATTCCAGCAGCTCCACCGTCCGTACCGCCGATTTGACCTGCGCCCCGCCGCCCGTCTCGCCTGCCGACATCGCCCTTGACCCCTTCGTTGGACGGGAAATAGTCTCCGAACTGTTCATCATCAGAGACAGTGTTCAGTATATCGAACGCCCTGGTGGGCGGCGACGTACTGGGAGGGACCCACGGTGGCAGCAGCACCAGTCTGGAGTGTCGACCCCCGAACCGGGAAGCAGCGGGAACAGGTTGCGGTGGAAGCCACAGCCCAGGAGGTGGACGCCGCCGTCCGCGCCGCGCACGCCGCCCGCGACTCGCTCGCCGACCGCACCGTCCGCGCCGCCTTCCTGCGCACCGCCGCCGACCGGCTGCACGCGGCGCAGGACCACCTCGTCGAGGTCGCCGACGCGGAGACCGCGCTCGGCCCGGTCCGGCTCACCGGCGAACTCGCCCGCACCTGCTACCAGCTGCGCGCCTTCGCGGACATCGTCGACGAGGGCGCCTTCCTCGACGTCGTCATCAACCACCCCGACGACACCGCGACGCCGCCGGTCCCGGACCTGCGCCGCTACAAGATCCCGCTCGGTGTCGTCGCCGTCTACTCCGCGTCCAACTTCCCCTTCGCCTTCTCCGTGCCCGGCGGCGACACGGCGAGCGCGCTCGCCGCGGGCTGCCCGGTCGTCGTCAAGTCCCACCCCGACCACCCGGGACTGTCCGAGCTGGTCGCGAAGGTCCTGCGGAACGCCGCCGCGGAGCACGGCATCCCCGCGGGCGTCCTGGGTCTCGTCCACGGCTTCGAGGCGGGCGTCGAGCTGATCAAGCACCCGCTGGTCACCGCCGCGGGTTTCACCGGTTCGGTGCGCGGCGGCCGGGCGCTGTTCGACGCGGCCGCCGCCCGTCCGGTGCCGATCCCGTTCCACGGCGAGCTGGGCTCGCTGAACCCGGTCGTGGTGACCGAGGCCGCGGCCGCCGAGCGCCCGGAGGCGATCGGCACCGGGCTCGCCGGGTCGATGACTCTCGGGGTCGGCCAGTTCTGCGTCAAGCCGGGCCTGGTGCTGGTGCCGTCCGGGGCGGCGGGCGACGGGCTGGTCAAGTCCCTCACCGACGCCGTCAGCAACACCGACGCCGGCGTGCTGCTCGACCACCGCATGCGGGACAACTTCGTGGCCGGGGTCGCCGAGCGCGCCCAGCTCCCGGACGTCGAGACGCCGGTGACTCCGGGCGCCGGTGGCGAGCACACCGTCAGCCCGGGCTTCCTGACCGTGCCGGCGAGCAGGCTGGCCGAGGAGGGGGCGTACGACCTGCTCCTCGAGGAGTGCTTCGGCCCCGTCACCGTCGTGGCCCGCTACGAGGACGAGGCCGAGGTCAAGGGCGTGCTGTCCCGGCTCCCGGGCAACCTCACGGCGACGGTCCAGCTGTCGTCGGACGAGGCCGCCGGGGAGGGCCGCGGGGCGGAGATCCTTCAGGAGCTGACCCCGCTGGCGGGTCGGGTGCTGGTCAACGGCTGGCCGACCGGCGTCGCGGTGGCGCCCGCGCAGCACCACGGGGGGCCGTACCCGGCGACCACGTCGACCTCCACGTCGGTGGGCGGCACCGCCATCGAGCGGTGGCTGCGGCCGGTGGTGTACCAGGGGGCGCCCGAGGCGCTGCTGCCGCCGGAGCTGCGGGACGACAACCCGCTGGGGCTGCCGCGCCGGTTCAACGGGCGGCTGGAGCGCTAGCGGTTTTTCGCCGTAGGGGTACGGGCGGATGCGGGCTGCGGGTCGTGGTGAGTTTGCTCGCGCCGTTCCCCGCGCCCCTCAACGGCGTTGCCCGAGCCCTGTGCTCAGCCCAGCGGCATCGGCGCGCGGGCGCCGTAGTAAGCCCCAGTTCGCCGGCGGCGATGCCGGGTCACCCTGAGCGCGTACCGCGCCCGGTTCAACCGCCTGGAGACCGCGGCGTGATCATTCGCCGGCCTGCCTGACGTGCGCCTTGGTGGACGAGGTGGCACCGCGACGGACGACGACGACTGCCGTGAGCCCGATCGCCAGGCCGAGAGCCGTCTGCGCACCGAACGGTTCGCCGAACATGAGGGCACCCCAGACCGCCGTGACCGGAGCCATGAGGAACATGAGCGTGTTGACCTGGGTGGTTCCGGAGCGGTTCAGGATGAGCCAGTACAGCCCGTACCCGCCGAAGGTCGACAAGAGCACCAGCCAGGTGATCGCTGCCCAGAACGAAGGCTCGAGGGGCGGTTTCGCGGCTCCGACGCTCACGGCAAGTGCCGTGAAGACGACGCCGCTGGTGGCGCAGTGGACGGTCAGCGACATCGCGGGGGCGACCCGCACCCGGGAACGGCTCTCGAGGAAAGTCGCCGCCACGAGCGAGAGCATGCCGAGGAAGGGGATGAGATAGGCCCACCAGGCAACTCCGGCGCCGACCGCGGCATCGGCCAGGGTGACGACGACGACGCCGCCCATCCCCAGGCACAGGCCGAGCCACTGCACGCGTGAGACGTACTGATGCAGCAGCGGCCCGGCGAGCGCCCCGGCGACAAGGGGCTGGACGCCGTCGATCAGGGCCGTGGTGCCGCTGGAGACCCCGAGCTGGATCGCGTAGTAGACGGTGAGCAGATAGCCGCTCTGCGAGAGCACCCCGATCACGACCTGCCGGGCCAGGTCCCGCCTGCCGAGGTGTTGCCACGCGGCTCTGCGCACGCCGGCGATGACGACCAGGGTGATGGCCGGCGGCAGGAAGCGCCACATCAGGATCGTGACCGCGGCCGCGCTGCCGGCGCCGAGCTTCGCGCCGATGAATCCGGAACTCCAGCAGAGTACGAAGGCGGCCGAGAGAACGATGTTCACGCCCCACCTCCACTAAACAGATCGGTATACACACTCGCGTCCAGCCTACTATACAGATCGGTATACTCTGGGGGGTGTGAGTGCCACCGAAGGACCGCGACGGATCACCATGACGCCTGCCGCACGACGCGTCCTCGAGGCCGCCGCGAGGCTGTTCTACGAGCGCGGCATCCACGCCGTCGGGGTGGACCTGATCGCCGCCGAGGCCGGCGTGACGAAGAAGACCCTCTACGACCGGTTCGGCTCCAAGGAGCAGATCGTCGTGGAGTACCTCGCCGACCGGGATGAACGCTGGCGGGCCTTCCTCGCCCCGTACCTGGACGCCGCACCCGGACCGGCGGCGCGCGTCCTGGCCGTCTTCGACGCCTCACGCGCCTGGGCGGTGCCGTACAGCCCCAAAGGGTGCAGCATGGTCAACGCGCACGCCGAGATCAGCGACCCGACTCATCCCGCCTACGCGATCATCACCGCGCAGAAGCGGTGGATGCTCGGCCTGTTCACCGACCTGGCCGCGGACATCGCCCCGGACGCGGCCGGCCATCTGGGCCGGACGCTCATGCTGCTGCACGAAGGAGCGCTCGTCGCCCACGGCCTGAACACCTTCGCGGACCCCATCCGCCATGCCCGCGAACAGGCGCGGGCACTCCTGGCCGGCGCGGAGGACCCTGGTGCGAGACCGGCCGGGGAATGAACCCCTCTCCTTGAACGTTCACACAACAGAGGGCGGATCATCCCGCCCCGCCCCCGCGATCCTGGAGTGAGTGAGCCGTGACCCTGCGCGTCGAGATCTGGAGCGACATCGCCTGCCCCTGGTGCTACGTCGGCAAGGCACGCTTCGAGCAGGCGCTCGCGGCCTTCCCGCACCGCGACCAGGTGGAGGTCGTGCACCGCTCCTTCGAGCTGGACCCCGGCCGGGCCAAGGACGACATCCAGCCCGTGCTCACCATGCTGACCAAGAAGTACGGCATGAGCGAGGCGCAGGCGCAGGCCGGCGAGGACAACCTCGGCGCCCAGGCCGCCGCCATGGGCCTGGACTACCGCACCCGCGGCCGCGACCACGGCAGCACCTTCGACATGCACCGCCTGCTGCACTTCGCCAAGGAGCAGGGCAGGCAGGAGGAGCTGCTGGACGCGCTGTACAAGGCCAACTTCGCCGAGGAGCGGTCGGTCTACAACGACGACGAGCGACTGGTCGACCTGGCCGTGACCGCAGGACTCGACGAGGAAGCGACCCGCACCGTCCTCGCCGACCCGGACGCCTACGCCGACGCCGTCCGCGAGGACGAGCGCGAGGCCGCCCGGCTCGGCGCGCGCGGTGTGCCGTTCTTCGTGCTCGACCGCACCTACGGCGTCTCCGGCGCCCAGAGCGCCGAGGTCTTCACCCAGGCGCTCACCCAGGCATGGGGCGAGCGCTCCCCGCTCACCCTCCTGGACGACGGCGGCGCCGAGGCGTGCGGTCCGGACGGATGCGCGGTGCCCCAGCGCGGCTGACCCGCACAAAACCGCAGCTCACCGCGTACCCATAAGCAGTCCTTGGCGGTACCGGGCAAAAAATCGCAATGGACGGGGAGTTCAAGGGGCCGCACAGTGGTCCCATGGAGACCTTCGAGAGCCTCGTCCGCGCCGAGTTCGCCCCGGAGAACACCTACCTGAACACCGCGAGCAACGGCCTGCTCCCGGCCCGCACCGTGACCGCCCTGCACCGGGCGGTCCGGCTGCGCGCCGAGGGCAGGCCGCTCGGTTCCCTGTACGAGGACGTGGAGGCCGTCCGCGCCTCCTTCGCCCGGCTGACCGGCGTCCCGGTGGAGCGGGTGGCGACCGGCTCCTCGGTCGCCGAGTACGGCGCGCTGATCGCCGCCTCGCTGCCCGCCGGAGCCGAAGTCCTCACCGCCGAGGCCGACTTCTCCTCCCTGGTGAACCCCTTCCACATGCGCGCCGACCTCACCGTGCGCGCCGTACCGCTGGAGAAGCTCGCCGACTCCGTGCGTCCCGGCACCGCGCTCGTCGCGGTCAGCGTCGCCCAGTCCGCCGACGGCCGCCTCGCCGACCTCGCCGCGGTGCGGGAGGCGGCCCGCGCGCACGGCGCCCGGGTCTACCTCGACGCCTCCCAGTCGGCCGGCTGGCTGCCCGTCGACGCGGACGCCTACGACTTCCTCGCCGCCGTCGGATTCAAGTGGCTCATGGGCCCGCACGGCGCCGCGTTCTTCGTCGCCCCGGACGCCACGCGGGAGTTCGGCGGGCTCACCCCGCTGCTCGCCGGCTGGTCCGCGGGGGAGAAGCCCTGGGACAGCTGCTACGGACCGGTCACCGAACTCGCCCGCGCCGTCCGGCGGTTCGACGTCAGCCCCGCCCTCTTCAGCTACGCCGGGCTGCGCGCCTCGCTCGAACTGATCGAGGAACTGGGCGTGGACGCCGTCCACGCACACGACGTGGCGCTCGCCGAGCGGTTCCGCAAGGGGCTCGACGCCCTCGGCCACGAGCCGATCGCGGCGCCGGGTTCCGCGATCGTGTCCGTGCCCGGCCTGGGTCACCGGCAGAGCCGGCTGAGCGAGGCGGGCATCGAGGTCTCCGACCGCGCCGGCAACCTGCGCGCCGCGTTCCACCTGTACAACACGGCCGCGGACGTGGACCGGCTGCTGGACGTGCTGGCCCGCTGAGCGCACCCGCCCCGGCCCGGGCACACGACCGGGCCGGGACCCCCCGTCCCACACGAGGAGGTCCCGGCCCGGTGGTCGGGTGCCTGGTCAGCTCACCGGACGGGAGTGAAGTCCCGCGCGCCGATGAACTCCGGCCGCCGGATCGGCGCCGCGAACGGCTCCACAGCCGTGTTCTCCACGCTGTTGAACACGATGAAGACGTTGCTGCGCGGGTACGGCGTGATGTTGTCGCCGGAGCCGTGCATGGCGTTGCAGTCGAACCAGGTCGCCGAGCCCGGCTTGCCGGTGAACAGCCGGATGCCGTGCTCGCTCGCGAGCGACGTGAGCGCCTCGTCGGACGGGGTGCCCGCGTCCTGCATCTGCAGCGACTTCTTGTAGTTGTCCTTCGGCGTCTCGCCGGCGCAGCCGAGGAACGTCTTGTGCGACCCCGGCATGATCATCAGACCGCCGTTGGTGTCGAAGTTCTCGGTCAGCGCGATCGACACGGACACCGTCCGCATCCGCGGCAGACCGTCCTCCGCGTGCCAGGTCTCGAAGTCGGAGTGCCAGTAGAAGCCGCTGGCGCCGAAGCCCGGCTTGACGTTGATCCGGGACTGGTGGACGTACACGTCCGAGCCGAGGATCTGCCGGGCGCGGCCGACGACCCGCTCGTCGCGCACCAGCTTCGCGAACACCTCGCTGATGCGGTGCACCTCGAAGACGGAGCGGATCTCCTTGGACTGCGGCTCCACGATGGACCGCTCGTCCTCGCGGATCACCGGGTCGCTGACCAGCCGGTCGAGTTCGCGCTTGTACTCGGCGACCTCGTCGGGGCGGATGAGCTGGTCGACGGCGATGAAGCCGTCCCGCTCGAAGGCGCCGAGGTCGGCCGGCTCGAAGGGGCCCGGGGCGTCCGGAGCGCCCCAGACGACCGGGTCCTGCCGGGGCACCGTCACTTCGGTGGTGCCGCGGGTGGGGTACAGGTCCGTGACGGTGGTCGGGGTCGTGGTGGCCGTCATGCGGTTCACACCTCCTCGGGTTCGGTGAGCAGCGGGTAGACGCCGTTCTCGTCGTGGTCCTCACGCCCGGTGACGGGCGGGTTGAACACGCAGATGCAGTGGAAGTCCTCCTTGACCTTGAGCGTGTGCCGCTCGTGGCCGTCCAGGAGGTACATGGTGCCGGGCGTGATCGTGTGGGTCTTCCCGGTCTCGTGGTCGGTCAGCTCCGCCTCGCCCCGGGTGCAGACCACGGCCTCGATGTGGTTGGCGTACCACATCGACGTCTCGGTCCCGGCGTAGAGGATCGTCTCGTGCAGCGAGAAGCCGACGCGCTCCTTGGCGAGCACGATGCGTTTGCTCTCCCAGGTGCCGGACGCGGCCTTCACATGGCGGTCGGTGCCTTCGATCTCCTTGAACGAACGGACGATCACGGTGGTGCGATGCCTCCTAGGTCGGGGTGTACGGGTGCGGGCGGGTGAGGGGAGTCTCAGGCGGTCTCGCGGACGGCGCGGGCCAGGGTCTTCAGACCCTCGTCCAGCTCGTCCGGGGTGATGGTCAGGGCCGGCAGCAGCTTGACGACCTCGGACTCGGGGCCGGAGGTCTCCACCAGCAGCCCCAGCTCGAAGGCGCGGTGCGCGATGCGTCCGGCGCGGGCCTTGTCGTGGAACTCCATGCCCCACACCAGGCCGCGGCCGCGGTACTCCTTGACGTCGGCGAGGTTCTCCTCGGTGATGGCGATCAGCCACTGCTCGACCTGCTCACCGCGGGTGCGGGTCTGCTTCTCCATGGCGGCGCCGTCGGCCCAGTATGTCTCCAGCGCGGCGGTAGCGGTGACGAACGCCGGGTTGTTGCCGCGGAAGGTGCCGTTGTGCTCGCCCGGCTCCCACACGTCCAGCTCGGGCTTGAACAGGCACAGCGACATCGGCAGGCCGTAGCCGCTGATGGACTTGGAGACGGTGACGATGTCCGGCGTGATGCCCGCCTCCTCGAAGGAGAAGAAGGCGCCGGTGCGGCCGCAGCCCATCTGGATGTCGTCGACGATGAGCAGCATGTCCTGCCGCTCGCACAGCTCCTTGAGCGCGCGCAGCCACTCCGGCCGGGCGACGTTGATGCCGCCCTCGCCCTGCACGGTCTCCACGATCACCGCTGCGGGCTTGTTCAGGCCGGAGCCCTGGTCCTCCAGCAGCCGCTCGAACCACAGGAAGTCCGGGATGGTGCCGTCGAAGTAGTTGTCGAACGGCATCGGCGTGCCGTGCACCAGCGGGATGCCGGCGCCGGCCCGCTTGAAGGCGTTGCCGGTGACCGCGAGGGAGCCCAGCGACATGCCGTGGAAGGCGTTCGTGAACGACACGATCGCCTCGCGGCCCTTCACCTTGCGGGCCAGCTTCAGCGCCGCCTCCACGGCGTTGGTGCCCGTCGGCCCCGGGAACATGACCTTGTACGGCAGGTCACGGGGGCGCAGCACCAGGTCCTGGAACGTCTGCAGGAACGACCGCTTGGCCGTGGTCGACATGTCCAGGCCGTGCGTGACGCCGTCACGCATCAGGTAGTCGATCAGCGCCCGTTTCAGTACGGGGTTGTTGTGGCCGTAGTTCAGTGACCCGGCGCCGGCGAAGAAGTCCAGGTACTGGTGGCCGTCCTCGTCGTACATGCGGCTGCCCTGCGCGCGGTCGAAGACGGTCGGCCAGCCGCGGCAGTAGCTGCGTACCTCGGACTCGACGGTCTCGAAGACGCTCAGGTCGGGCTGGGTGATGGTCACGACGAATCGCTCCTCAGTGGGAAGTCAGGGTCAGCGGGCCGATGCGGTACAGCACTTCGGGGTCGTGCGGGCCGTCCGGGAACAGTCCGGCGTCGAACAGGACCTCCCGTTCGACCCGCGCGCCGTGCCGGGCGGCGAAGGAGGTGAACAGCCGCTCGGAGGCGGTGTTGCCCGGGGTGATCGTGGTCTCGACGTCGGTGATCCGGTGCTCGGCGGCGAGCCGGGCGGTCAGCCCGTCGAGCAGCGCGGCGGCGAGGCCCTTGCCGCGGTACGCGGCGTCGACGGCCACCTGCCAGACGAGCAGGGTGTGCGGCCGCTCGGGCCGTACGTACCCGGTGATGAAGCCGACCGGCTCGCCGTCCTCCCGGCGCACCACCGCGGAGGTCTCCGCGAAGTCGCGGCACCACAGCAGGTAGCTGTAGGAGGAGTTCAGGTCGAGGGCCTCGGAGTCCCTGGCGATACGCCACAGGGCGGCTCCGTCGGCCACCGACGGGCGGTCTATGAGCAGGTCTGCTGGTGCGGCAGTCATGCGGATTGAATTTACCGAGTGAAATTGAAAAATGCATGGAGGGTGGGTCTTTCCTGCGCGCTCGTTGTGTGTTATCGCGCGAGCGCGGGCAGGTGGGCGATCTGCTGGAAGTTTGTCCGTATTCGCCTGGTAGAAAGGTGGCGAAACGGACGCGATGTGTAACGCGTCACAACCATGTAACCCGCGCGAGATCCGCCCGAATTCCCCCGCTCGGCGTTCGCGAAATCTCCGTGTTTAGGGTCGCGAGAAGCGGGCAGAAGAAGACGGGAAGCTACCCATGAGAATAGGGCTGAAATAAGGGAATGGAATTCCCGGAATAGATGTGTGCCGTTAATTCAGGCGCCGATCGTGCCGTCGATCCGCTCGCGCAGGATGTCCGCGTGGCCGTTGTGCCGGGCGTACTCCTCGATCATGTGGATGAGCACCCAGCGCAGGGAGACCTCGAGGCCGGTCATCGGCCCGTCGGCGATGCGCCCGGTGGCCTCCAGCGAGCGCCCGGCGCACAGCTCCTGCCCGCGGGTCACCTCCCGGCGCCAGATGGCCAGCGCCTCGGCCAGCCCCCGGTCGGGGTCGAGGGCGTACCCGGTCTCCTCACCGAACACCGGCGGAACGTCGAGGCCCGCGAACACCCGCTGGAACCAGGTGCGCTCCACCTCGGCCAGGTGCTGCACCAGCCCGAGCAGGGTCATGGAGGACGGCTCGGCCGCCGCCAGCCGCACCTGCCCGTCGTCCAGCCCCGCGCACTTCAGCTCCAGCGTGGCCCGGTGAAAGGCGAGCCAGCTCTCCAGCATGGGCCGCTCCTCCCCGGTCAGCAGCGGCACGGGGCGACCGTCGGGCAGGGTCTGGTGCGCGTCGTTGGCCATGGCCCGAGCATGGCACGCCACCCCGCCGCCGGCCCTTCGCGGACACGACCGGGGCGGCCGACCGCCAGCCCGTTCTCCACCCCGGCGTCCGGCCCCATGTCCGGCGTCCGGCTCGACGTCCGGCCCTGGCATCTGGCGTCCGGCTCGGCGTCCGGCCCTGCCGTCTGGCTCGGGTGTCTGGCTCCGGCCCCGGGCTCCAGCCTCGGCCCCGGGCTCCAGCCTCGGGCTCCGGTGTCCGGTCTCGGCGTCCGACCTGTGCTTTTGGCCTCGGCGTCCGGCGTCGGCGTCGGGCTCTGGCCCCAGGCTTGGGCCCTGGGGGGGAGCGGGGCGTGGGGCTGCCTGCCGCGCCGCGCGACCCGGGGGGGGCTAGCCAGCGTCCGGCCCAGGCCAGGCCGCGGCGGGCTCCAGCCTCGGCCTCGGGCTCCGGCGTCAGGCGCCGGTCCCGGCCTCTGGCCCCGGCCTCCGGCCTCGGTGTCTGGCTCCGGCCCCGGCCTTTGGCACCGCGGCGGAGCGGGGCTCACGCTGCGTGCGGCGCTGCGCGACCCCGGGGGGACCAGCCGGCGTCTGGCCCCGGCCCAGGTGCCCGGCCCCGCCGTCTGTCCGGCCTCCGGCTCGGGGCCTGGCGCCCGGACGGCGTCCGACGCGGGTGTCCGGTCCCGGCGTCCGGCTTCGGCGCCGGGCCCGCCCACGCCCGCGCACCCCGCCCGCGCGGTCAGCGCCAGGCGGTCAGCGCCGGTCGGTCAGCGCCAGGCCTCGTCCGCGGCTTGCAGTGCCGCCGGCAGGTCGGTGTCCAGGTTCCTGCCGGCCAGGGCCGTCCCCAGCGCCGTCAGGCAGCCGCGTACCGTGCCCGGTGTCGCGTCCGGGCCGTAGTGGTTGACGCGGATCATCTCCTTGGCCAGCGCACCGCCGCCCGCGGCCAGCGGCAGCGCCGGGTCGCTCGCGAGGGCCAGCGCGACGAGTTCCGAGGCGTCCACGCCGGACGGCGCCCGCAGGGTCGTGGCCACCGGCGCGGCCTCGGCCCCCCGGTCCACATACGGCTGAAGGCCGCCGCCCAGTGCCACCGCACCCGCGCGTGTGGCCGCCGCGGCACGGGCGTGCCGGGCCATCACCGCCTCCAGGCCGTCCGCCTCGATGCGGTCGAGGCAGGCCTCGAGCGCCAGCATCTCCAGCTGCGCCGGCGCGTGCGGCAGCGCCCGGCGGCCGCCGTCGAGCCAGCGCTCCTTCCAGTCCAGCAGGGACAGGTACGACCGCCGCGGCGCCCCGGGATTGGCCGCCATCCGCGCCCACGCCCGCTCGCTCACCGACACCGCCGACACCCCGGCCGGACCGCCCATCGCCTTCTGCGCGCCGATCACGCACAGGTCGACACCCCACGCGTCCACCAGCACCGGCTCGGCGCCGACGGAGGCCACCGCGTCCAGGTAGAACAGCGCGCCGTGCTCCCGCACCACCGGGCCGATCTCCGCCACCGGGTTGGTGTTGCCGGTCGCCGCCTCCGCGTGCACCAGCGACACGAAGTCGATCTCCGGGTGCTCGGCGAAGGCCTGACGGATCTGCTCGGCGCTCACCGCCGTGCGGAACGGCACCGACAGATCGATCACCGTCGCCCCGCAGTCCCGCAGCCAGTCGCCGAAGGTCTGCCCGTACGGCCCCGTGATCACGTTCAGCGCGGTCGTCCCCGGCCCGGCGGTCGCACGGATCGCGCCCTCCAGTGGAAGCAGCGCCTCGCCCTGCATGATCAGCACGTCCTGCTCCGTCGAAAGCAGCCGCGCCACCCGGTCCTCGATTGAGGCGAAGCGGGCGGCGCTCAGCGGGGCGAGGTCCAGGAACGGGTGGGTCACGGGGGTGCTCTCTTCACTTCACGGGGTACGGCCATATCGAGGGTAACCGTCACCCCCCGGACCCCTTCCGTCACGGCGTCTTGGGCGGGTTGGTCCCCCTTGCCCTGCGCGTCTTTCTAAGGTGAGACCGCCCCGTAACCATGGGTTTGATTTGAGAGGCCCAAACCTCTCCTTATAATCGGAACTCTCAGTTCCAACACAGGAGGCTCCCTCGTGAACACGCTCCCCGGGCGCCGGACCCGCGTTCTGGCCGCCACCACCGCTGCGGCCGGGCTGATGCTCGTGGCCGCGTGCACCTCCACCGGCAACGGCGGCAGCGGCTCCAAGACCGCCGCCGGCGGGGTCGAGCTGGTCAAGGCGGGGCAGCTGACCACCTGCACCCACCTGCCGTACCCGCCCTTCCAGTCGGAGATCGACGGCAAGGTGCAGGGCTTCGACGTCTCCCTGATCGACCTGGTCGCCAAGGACCTCGGCGTGAAGCAGGAGATCCTCGACACGCCGTTCGAGAACTTCAAGACCGGTGCCTTCCTCAACGCCGGCAAGTGCGACCTGGCCGCGGCCGGCATGACCATCACCGCGGAACGCAAGAAGAACGTCGATTTCTCCGACCCCTACTTCGACGCCACCCAGGCCGTCCTGGTCGACAAGAACAGCGGCGTCAACTCCCTCGCCGACGTCAAGGCCAAGAGCGTCAAGCTCGGCGCCCAGGCGCAGACCACCGGCGAGGACTACGCCAAGAGCAAGGGCTTCGACCCGGTCTCCTTCGAGTCCTCCGACGCCGTCATCAACGGCCTGCGCACCGGCCAGGTCAAGGCCGTCATCATCGACTACCCCGTCGTCCAGGGCTGGCTGAAGGACAAGGCCAACGCGGACAAGTTCAAGGTCGTCGACAACCTGAAGACCGGTGAGCAGTACGGCTTCACCGTCAAGAAGGGCAACACCAAGCTGCGCGAGGCCATCAACAAGGCGATCGCGAAGGCCAAGTCCGACGGCACGTACAAGAAGCTGTACGAGCAGTGGATCGGCCCCTACGACGCCTCCGTCGCCTCGCCGTCCGCCTCATGACCGCGACGGACACCGAACTCCAGCCTCGCAAGAAGGGTCTGACCCGGCGTCAGAAGCGCAGCGTCTCGCGCGGTGTGCAGTACGCCGTCTTCGTCGCCGCCGTGGTCGCGCTCGCGGTCACGGCGGACTGGGGGCGGCTGAAGAACCAGTTCGCGCAGGGCAGCATCGCGCGCCAGATGTTCCCGGACGTCATCACGCTCGCGCTGAAGAACACCGTGCTGTACACGGTGTCCGGCTTCGTCGTCGGACTCGCGCTCGGCATGGTGATCGCGCTGATGCGGCTGTCGTCCGTCGGCCCCTACCGCTGGCTGGCCGGCATCTACATCGAGATCTTCCGCGGCCTGCCCGCCCTGCTGATCTTCATCTTCATCGGCGTCGCCGTCCCGCTCGCCTTCCCCGGCACCGAGATCGTCGGCGGTACCTACGGCAAGGTCGCCATCGCGCTCGGGCTGGTCGCCGCCGCCTACATGGCCGAGACGATCCGCGCCGGCATCCAGGCCGTGCCCAAGGGGCAGATGGAGGCCGCCCGTTCGCTGGGCTTCTCGCCCGCCCGCGCCATGATCTCCGTGATCATCCCGCAGGCGTTCCGGATCATCCTCCCGCCGCTGACCAACGAACTCGTCCTGCTCTTCAAGGACTCCTCCCTCGTCCTCTTCCTCGGCGTCACCCTGGAGGAGCGCGACCTGTCCAAGTACGGCCGCGACCTCGCCAGTACGACCGCCAACTCCACCCCGATCCTCGTGGCCGGCCTGTGCTACCTGCTGATCACGATCCCGCTCGGCTTCGTCGTGCGCCGCATGGAAGCCAAGGCCCAGGAGGCGGTCAAGTGAGCCGACCCGAGATCGAGATCAGGGACCTGCACAAGTCCTTCGGCGACAACGAGGTGCTGCGCGGGATCGACCTGGAGATCGGCCAGGGCGAGGTGGTCTGCGTCATCGGCCCCTCCGGCTCCGGCAAGTCCACGCTGCTGCGCTGCGTGAACCTCCTGGAGGAACCGGGCAAGGGCCAGGTCTTCGTCGGCGGCACCGAGGTCACCGACCCGGACGTCGACATCGACGCCGTACGCCGCCGTATCGGCATGGTGTTCCAGCAGTTCAACCTGTTCCCGCACCTGACGGTGACCGAGAACCTCACGCTGCCGCAGCGCCGGGTCCTCAAGCGGGACAAGGCGGCGGCCGCCAAGGTGGCCGCCGAGAACCTGGAGCGCGTCGGCCTGTCCGAGAAGGCGGACGCCTACCCGTCCTCCCTCTCCGGCGGCCAGCAGCAGCGCGTCGCCATCGCGCGGGCGCTCGCGATGGGCCCCGAGGTGATGCTGTTCGACGAGCCGACCTCCGCGCTCGACCCGGAGCTGGTCGGCGACGTCCTCGCCGTCATGCGCAGGCTCGCGCGCGAGGGCATGACCATGATGGTCGTCACCCACGAGATGACCTTCGCCCGCGAGGTCGCCGACCGGGTCGTCTTCATGGACGGCGGCGTCATCGTCGAGGACGGCAGCCCGGAGCAGGTCATCACCCACCCGCGCCACGAGCGCACCCGCCACTTCCTCTCCCGCCTCCTCGACCCGGCGATGGCCGAGGTGGAGGAGGAGACCTCCGACCAGGTGGGCAACGGCGAGTAGGGGCTCCCTGACGTGGTGAGCGGCGGCTTATTACAGTGCCGTGCATGAGCGATCGCGCGGTGCTGCACGTGAAGGGACGGGTCCTGGTCGGGCCCGACGACGTCCGGGACGAGCTGTGGGTGGTCGACGGGCGGATCTCCTACGACCGCCCGGCCGGCGCCCGTGACGTGCGCACGGTCGAGGGCTGGGTGCTGCCCGGCCTGGTCGACGCGCACTGCCACGTCGGCCTCGACGCACACGGCCCCGTGGAACCGGAGACGGCCGAGAAGCAGGCCCTCACCGACCGCGACGCGGGCGCCCTGCTGCTGCGGGACGCCGGCTCGCCGTCCGACACCCGCTGGATCGACGACCGCGACGACCTGCCGAAGATCATCCGCGCGGGCCGGCACATCGCCCGCACCCGCCGTTACATCCGCAACTACGCCTGGGAGATCGAACCGGACGACCTGGTCGCGTACGTCGCCCAGGAGGCCCGGCGCGGCGACGGCTGGGTCAAGCTCGTCGGCGACTGGATCGACCGCGACCTCGGCGACCTGTCCGCCTGCTGGCCCCGCGAGGCGGTCGAGGCGGCGATCGCGGAGGCCCACCGCCTCGGCGCCCGCGTCACCGCGCACTGCTTCGCCGAGGACTCGCTGCGCGACCTGGTGGAAGCCGGCATCGACTGCATCGAGCACGCCACGGGTCTGACGGAGGACACCATCCCGCTGTTCGCCGAGCGCGGGGTGGCGATCGTCCCGACGCTCGTCAACATCGCCACCTTCCCGCAGCTCGCGGCCGGCGGCGAGAGCAGGTTCCCGCGCTGGTCGGATCACATGCGCCGGTTGCACGAGCGGCGCTACGACACCGTGCGCGCCGCCTACGACGCCGGCATCCCGGTGTTCGTCGGCACCGACGCCGGCGGGTCCCTTCCGCACGGTCTGGTCGGCGCGGAGGTGGCCGAGCTGGTGACGGCCGGCATCCCGCCGATCGAGGCGCTGTCCGCGACGACCTGGGGCGCCCGCGCCTGGCTGGGCCGCCCCGGCCTCGACGAGGGCGCCCCGGCCGACCTCGTCGTCTACGACAGCGACCCGCGCGCGGACGTACGCGTGCTGGCCGCACCGCGCCGGGTCGTGGTGAACGGGACACCGGTGAGCTGAGCGGTCTCATGAGGCGCGGGATTCGAAGGCGTGCGCGACGAACACCCTTTGGGGTGAAGTTCCCTCTCCGTGCTGACCGCCCCGCGTTCGAGCCGTAATCCTTGCTGGGTCCCGAAGCGTTCCTTCTCTGGGGGGCCCACCCTTGAACGGCAACACCTTCCGCATGCCCGCACGCCGCCGACGCCTGACCGCCGTCGCGGCCGCCACGGCCCTCGCCGCCGCACCTGTGGTCCTCGCGGGCGCCGGCCCGGCCCACGCCACGACCGGCGACCAGGGCCGGGCGAGCGCCGTGGTCCTGCGCACCGGCCTCGACGTGTCCTTGCTCGACAAGACCGTGAACGTCCCGCTCGCGGTCTCCCTCAACGAGGTCCAGGCGCCGCGCAGCGCGCAGAAGACCGCGCTGGCCGTCCGCCTCGACGGCGTGAACAACGGCAACCCGTTCAGCGTGCTCAGCGCCGAGGTGGCCACCGCGAAGGCGACGACGACCGCGCACAAGGCGGAGGGCGTCACCCGCCTCGCGCACGCCCGGCTGCACGTCCCCGGCCTGCCGCTGCTGTCGCTGATCGAGGTCGAGGACGTCACGGCCAAGGCGACCTGCGAGGCCGGGAAGGCTCCGGTGGCCACGTCGAACGTGCTGGGCGCGGTGACGGTCCTCGGCAAGCGGGTCACGCTGACGTCGGGCGGCACGACGGACGTGAAGGTGCCGGGCGTAGGCGAGGTCCGCCTGGACCTGTCCAAGAGCGAGACGACGTCCCGCACGGCGGCGGCGACGGCCCTGCAACTCAAGGTCTCCGTGAACCCGTTGAAACTCAACGTGGCGGAGGTCGAGGGCACCGTGACCCTCGCGAAGGCGACCTGCGAGGCGCCGGAACCGGCCGCGCCCGCGCCGAAGCCGGCCGCCGCCGCCCCGGCCCCGGACGTGAAACCGCAGGGCGCCCCCGCCCAGGCCGACCTCGCGGAGACCGGCGGCAACTCGCTGACGCCGTACATCGCGGGCGGCTCCGTGGCCCTGCTCGCGGCGGGCGCCGGAGCGGTCGCGCTGGCCCGCCGCCGGGGGTGATCCCTACGGCGCCGGCGCCGACGCCAGTGCCTGGAGGAAGCCGTCCGTCGTCGCCCGGTCCCGCACGGCCAGCCGGAGCCAGTCCTCCCCGAGCCCCGGGAAGGTGTCCCCGCGCCGGACGGCGTACCCCAGGGCGCGCAGGCGCCGGCGTACGGCGGCGGCCCCCGGCAGCCGGATGAGCACGAACGGCCCCTCGGCCGGGGTCACCACCCGCACGCCCAGGCGCCGCAGTCCGGCGACCAGGTGTGCGCGGTCCGCCGCGATCGCGTCCGCCGCCCGGGCCGCCTCCGCCAGCGCCGCGGGCTCCACGCAGGCCCGCGCCGCCGCCAGCGCCGGCGTGGACACCGGCCACAGCGGCTGGGCCCGCTCCAGTTCGGCGACCACCTCGGGGGAGGCGAGGACGTACCCGATGCGCAGCCCGGCCAGGCCCCAGGTCTTGGTCAGGCTGCGCAGCACCACCAGGCCGGGCACGTCCGTCCGCCCGGCCAGTGCCTCCCGCTCACCCGGCACCGCGTCCATGAACGCCTCGTCCACCACCAGCGTCCGCCCCGGGCGGGCCAGCGCGGCGATCGACGCGGCCGGGTGCAGCACCGACGTGGGGTTGGTCGGGTTGCCGACCACCACCAGGTCCGCGTCCTCGGGGACCAGCGCCGGATCCAGCCGGAAGCCGTCTCCCTCCCGCAGCAGCACCCGGTCCACGCTGTGGCCCGCGTCCCGCAGTGCCGCCTCCGGCTCCGTGAACTGCGGATGCACGACGACCGGCCGGCGCACCTTCAGCGCCCGCGCCAGCAGCACGAACGCCTCCGCCGCCCCGGCCGTCAGCAGCACCCGCTCGGCGGGCAGCCCGTGCCGCGCCGCGACCGCCGCCCGCGCCGCCCGTCCGTCCGGGTAGGCGGCGAGCGAGGACAGCGAGTCCGTGATCCGCTCCCGCAGCCAGGCCGGTGGCGTGTCCGCGCGCACGTTCACCGCGAGGTCGACCAGCGCCGCCCCGTCGTCGCGCACCTCGGCGTCACCGTGGTGACGCAGGTCGTGCCCGTCAGTGCGCATGGGAGTGCGTGTGCCCTCCGTGCCCGTGCCCGTGGTGATGGTGCCCGTCGTCGTCCGGGTGGAAGTGCGGCTGCTGCGGCAGTCCCACCTTGTCCTCGAAGCCCGGCAGCGCGATCCGGTACACGCACGAGTCGCAGTTCATCCGCAGATCGCCCTTGACGGCCTCCTCGTACCGCTCCATCACCAGGTCCAGCAGCTCCGGCTCCGGCCCGATGACGTCCGCCGAGCGCACGTCCAACTCGGGGTGCGCCGCCGCCCACTCCTCGGTCTGCCTGCGCACCCGGTCCGGCAGGATGCCGGTGAACAGGAAGTACGGCAGGACCACGATCCGCCGCGCGCCGAGCTTCGCGCACCGCTCGAGCCCGCTCGGCACGTCCGGCGCCGCCAGCGACACGAACGCCGTCTCCACACCGGCGTATCCGCGCCCCTCCCACAGCAGCCGCGCCGCCTTGTGCACCTCGGCGTTGGCGTCCGGGTCGGTCGAGCCGCGCCCGACCAGCAGCACCGTCACCTCGGAGCGGTCGGCGCCGTCCAGAACCTCGTCCAGGCGCCGCTCCAGCACGTTCAGCAGCGACGGGTGCGGGCCCAGCGGACGGCCGTAGGTGTAGGTGATGCCGGGGTGCCGCTCCTTCTCGCGGGCCAGCGCCGCCGGGATGTCGCCCTTGGCGTGCCCGGCGGACACCAGCATCAGCGGGACGGCGGCGAAGCGGCGTACCCCGCGTTCCACCAGCTCGGTCACGGCCTCGCCGAGCGGCGGCGGGGACAGTTCGATGAAGCCGCCCGCGACGGGCAGCTCGGGGTGGCGGAGCCCCAGCTCGCGGACGAAGTCGCGGAACGCCTCGGCTCCGGCGTCGTCCCGGGTGCCGTGGCCGGCGATCAGCAGGGCGGGCGGGGTGGTCACGCGGTCTCCTCAGATGAAAGGGGGTGGTACAGCAGGGCGTTCAGGGCGGCGGAGGCGACCGCCGACCCGCCCTTCTCGGACACGTTGCTCACGGCGGGCAGCCCGCTCTCGCGCAGCGCGGCCTTGGACTCGACGGCCCCGACGAAACCGACGGGCAGGCCGATGACGAGCGCCGGGGCGGCGTCCAGCGTCAGGAGCTCCTCCAGCGCGGTCGGCGCGTTGCCGATCACCCAGAGGGCGCCGGGCCCGACCTGCTCGTAGGCGAGCCGGATGCCGTGCGCGGACCGGGTCAGTCCGGGACCGGCGGTGGCGTCCTTGAGCCGGCACACGGTCGCGCGGCGGGTGATGCCGGCCCCGACCATCTCGACGTCGACGACGACCGGCGCCCCGGCGTGCAGCGCGGCGTGCGCCTTGACCAGGTCGTCCTCGTCCATGACGAGGTCGCTCGCGTACTCCAGGTCGGCGGCGGAGTGGATGACCCGCTCCACCACGGCCCGGGTCAGCGGCGGGAAGTGCGAGGTGTCCAGGCGGGCGCGCAGCCGCCGGTAGGACTCCTCCTCGATGGGATGGACCACACGGTTCACCGGGCCTCCTCCTGGGTGGTCTGCCAGCGGTAGCCGCGCGGGGTCACCATGCGCCCCGCGATGTTCCGCGTCGCGGTGTTGCCCACGGTCACGACCGTCATCATGTCGACCGTCGCCGGGTCGAGGTCGCCCAGCGCCGTGACGCGGCTGGACTCGTCCGGCCGGGAGGCGTTGCGTACGACACCGACGGGCGTCGTCGGCTCCCGGTGCCCGGCGAGGATCGCGAGCGCCTTGGGCAGCTGCCAGTCCCGGCCCCGGGAGCGCGGGTTGTAGAACGTGACCACGAGGTCCGCCTCGGCCGCGGCCCGCACCCGCCGCTCGATGACCTCCCACGGCGTGTGCAGGTCGGACAGGGAGATCGAGACATGGTCGTGGCCCAGCGGCGCGCCCAGGATCGCCCCGGCCGCGAGCGCCGCGGTCACGCCCGGCACCCCGATCACGTCGATGTCGTCGGACGCCTCCGCCAGCGCCGGCGAGGCCATCGCGTACACCCCGGCGTCACCGCTGCCGATCAGCGCCACGGCCTGCCCGCGCCGGGCCTCCGCGACGGCGGTACGGGCCCGCTCCTCCTCGGCGCCGAGCCCGGACTCCAGGATGCGGGTGCCGGGGCGCAGCAGGTCGCGGATCTGGTCGACGTACTGGTCGAGGCCCACCAGCACGGAGGCGCGGCGCAGTTCGGCCTTGGCGCGCGGGGTGAGCAGGTCACGGGCGCCCGGCCCGAGGCCGACCACCGCGAGCCGCCCGCGGCCCGGACGCCGTACGACGGCGCAGGTGGCCATGGCGGGGGAGCCGTCCGCGCGCTCCGACTTCCGCTTGGGGACGAGGAGTTCACCGCCCCGCGCGAGCGCGGCGGCCTCGGCGACGGACGGTGTGCCGACGGCGGCGAGCGGCGCGTCGGACGGGTTGGGCACCGCAACCTCGGCCAACTCCTCGGCCGGGTACGTCACCAGTGGCACCCCGAGCCGTTCGGCGGCCTCGACGAGGCCGGGCTCACCGGCCTTGGCGTCCACGGTGGCCAGCTCGGCCAGCGACCGCACGGACAGCCCCGCCTCGGCCAGCGCGGCCTCGAGCAGCGCCAGCACCTCGTCCACCGGGGCGCCCTTGGACGCCCCCACACCGGCCACCAGCGTCGGCGGGCGCAACAGCACCTCGCGCTCCCCGGCGGCCACCGCGCGGTCGGTGACGCGGATCGTGTACGCGCCGCGCTCGGCCACCGGCAGCGGCGGCAGCGGCCACGCCACCTCCGCCTCAAGCGCGACCGGCTCCCCGTCCAGCAGCGCCCGCGACACGGCCGCGACGGCGCCCTCGACGGGCAGGCCCAGGGTGTCCAGGCCGGCCAGCCCGACGGCGTCCGTCGCCGTCGTCACCACCGGCACCGCGTCGAGCACCTCGGCCACCTCGGCGGCCAGGTCGTTGGCGCCGCCGCCGTGCCCGCCGAGCACCGGCACGGCGAACCGGCCGCCCTCGTCGACGCACACCACACCGGGGTCGGTCGCCTTGTCGCCCAGCAGCGGCGCGACCAGCCGGACCACCGCGCCGGTCGCCAGGAAGCACACCAGCTGCTCGCACTCCGCGAACGCCCGCCGCACGGCGTCCGCGACAGCGCCGTCGTACACGCGGGTGCGGTCCGGCCACGCCGCGGCCAGCCGGTCCCGCGCCGCCGCCCCCGCCGCGGTGGCGGAAATGAGGCCGATCACTGGGCAACTCCTTCATCAGCAGATGCCGGGGGCCGCTCGCCCCACAGCAGGAAAACGGGATTGGCCGCCGCGAGCCGGGTCACGTCCCCGGGCAGCGGCGCGAGCCGCGACGACTGCAGCAGCACGCCGTCCACGTCGAACCCGGCGTCCGTCAGCGCGGCACGCGCCGCCGGCACCCGGTCGAGGGCGGCCAGCGCGACCACCACGGTCCGCCGGGCACGCCGCGCGCATGCCGTGACGACGGCGGGCAGCTCCCGCCCGCCACCGCCGACGAACACGGCGTCGGGCTCGTCCAGACCGGCCAGCACGGTCGGCGCCGCCCCGTGCACCACGTGCACGTCGACACCGTGCGCGGCCGCGTTGGCGCGGATCCGCTGCACACCGTCCACGGTCTTCTCCACCGCGGTGACGGCGGCCCCGAGCCGCGCGCACTCCACGGCCACCGAACCGGAACCGGCGCCGACGTCCCACACCAGGTCGCCGGGGCGCGGCCCCAGCCGGGCCAGTGCCAGCGCCCGCACCTCGAACTTGGTGATCATCGAGTCGCGGTGGGCGAACGCGTCCTCCGCGAGCGCCCATCCGGCGGGCCCCGGACCACGCCCGGCCAGCGTCCGGACGGGGCCGAGCGCCCGCCGCTCGTCCAGGCTGACGACGACACTGACCGCCGTACCCCAGTCGCGGGCCGCGGCCTCGGCGGGCGTCACCCGCTCCAGCCGTTCCCGAGGGGAGCCCAGCGCGGTCGCCACGACGAGGGTCCGGTCGTACGACCGCAGCGCGGCACCGATCTCGGCGGGGCCCGCGCCGGGACCGGTCAGCACCGCCACCTTCGGCTGCGCCCGGCACACGTTCACGGCGGTGCGCAGGTCACGGCCGTGCGCGCTGACGACGACGGCGTCGTCCCAGGGCAGCCCGAGCCGCGCGAACGCGGCCGCCACGGACGACACCCCGGGCCGCACATCGAGCCGGTCCGCGCCGAACCGTTCGGCCAGCATCCGCACGATCCCGAAGAAACCCGGGTCGCCCGAGGCCAGCACGACCACCCGCCGCTCCTTGCGGACGTACTCCTCGATCGCGTCCAGCGCCGGAGTCAGTGGCCCGAGCACGATCCGCTCCGCCGTCTCCGGCACGGCGGCCGCGTCCAGATGCCGCCGCCCGCCCACGACCAGCTCCGCGCCCGCGAGCACGTCCGCGCCGACGGGCTCACCCGTCCCCGCGCCCACGACGGTGATCACGTGCCGGCACCCCGCTCGCGCAGCGCCCTGCGGGCCTCGGGGTCCGCCTTGCGGAAACCGTGGAAGTGGCCCGGGTGGTACAGGTGCGAACGCGTGCCGTGCGCGTCGAGCGCCGGGCCGACCAGGAAGAGGGTGTGCTTCCAGAGCTTGTGCTCCTTGACGGTCTCCTCCAGCGTGCCGATCGTGCACGTCACGATCAGCTCCTCCGGCCAGGTCGCCTGGTACGCCACGACGACCGGAGTCTCCGTCGGGTAGCCGCCCTCCAGCAGCTCCCGCACCAGCTGCCCGCTGCGCGCCGCCGACAGGAACACCGCCATGGTGGTGCCGTGCTTGGCGAACTCGCGGACCTCCTCACCGGGCGGCATCGGCGTCTTGCCGCCGCCCAGCCGGGTCAGCACCACCGACTGCGCCACCTCGGGGATCGTCAGCTCCCGCTGCGCCAGCGCGGCCACCGCCGAGAACGACGACACGCCCGGCACGACCTCGGTGGCGATGCCGATCTCCCGGCAGCGGTCCAGCTGCTCCTGCGTGCCGCCCCACAGGGCCGGGTCGCCGGAGTGGATCCGGGCCACCCTCAGTCCCTCGTCGAACGCACGTCGGTACACGGCGACGACGTCCTCCAGGGACATGGTCGCCGAGTCCAGGATCTCCGCGTCCTCGCGGGCGTGTTCGAGGACCTCCGCCTGGACCAGGCTCGCGGCCCAGATCACGACGTCGGCCTCGGCGATGGCGCGCGCGGCACGGAACGTCAGCAGATCGGCGGCGCCGGGGCCGGCACCGACGAAGGTCACCTTGCCGGTGGGGGCATCGGCCATGGGAATCGGTCCTCTCCTACAGGTCGGTATGTCAGTGCGTCAGGGGCTGTCGGACGTGCGCGCACGCCCGTGCATCGGATAGCAAGGGCCTATGGCGGTCTTCGTGGCGATCGGGGCGTTCCTGATGACGCTCGCCGGCGGCTGGACGGCACAGCGTGTGACCGACCGCCGCCACCTGGTGCTGGGCCTGGCGGGCGGGCTGATGCTCGGCGTGGTCGGCCTGGACCTGCTGCCGGAGGCCCTCAAGGCGGCCGGCACGGAGGTCCACGGCGTCCCCGCGGCCCTGCTGCTGTTCGTGGCCGGCTTCCTGCTGGCCCATCTGGTGGAACGCCTGCTGGCGGCCCGCCGCGCCTCCCACGGAGGGAACGAACACAACCACCGGGCGCCGGAGGTGGGCCTGACCGCCGCCGCGGCGATGGTGGGCCACAGCCTCATGGACGGCGTCGCGATCGGCGCGTCCTTCCAGGTGGGCGGCTCCATGGGCACGGGCGTGGCGCTGGCCGTCATCGCCCACGACTTCGCGGACGGCTTCAACACGTTCACCCTGACCAGCCTGTACGGCAACGCCCGCCGCAAGGCCTACGCGATGCTGTTCGCGGATGCCCTCGCACCGGTCGCCGGAGCCGCCGCATCCGCGTACCTCGCCATCCCGGAGGGCGTCCTCGGCGGCTATCTCGGCCTGTTCGGCGGCGTCCTGCTCTATCTCGCCGCCGCCGAGATCCTGCCCGAGGCCCACCACGAACACCCCGCCCGCTCCACCGTGCTGTGCACGGTCGCGGGGGCGGCGTTCATCTGGCTGGTCGTGGGCATCATGGGCTGACGGCCTGCGTCTCACAGCTTGCCGCCCCGGCCGCCGTCCCGCCGCGCGGGCGCGATCAGCGTCGACAGATACGGCAGCGGGGCGCCGTCCAGCTCACCGGCCGGCCGGATCGACTCCTCCGGCAGCCCCAGCGCCGAACCCCACACCGCGTCGGCGAGCCGCCCGGTCTCCCGCAGCGCCTCCGCGACCTCCGCCGCCTGCCGCCCGAACTTGTACGCCACGACCGTGCCCGGCCCGTTCAGGGCGTCCTTGAGCACCGCCGAACCGGCGGTCACCGGCACCAGCGTCAGCGGCTCGGTGCCCTCGGTCAGCACCGCGCCGGAGCGGGCCGCCAGGTCCTGCATCGCCGTGATGCCGGGCACCGTCTCCACGACCGTGCCGGGCACCAGCCCGGCGATCGTCTGCGCGAGGTAGGTGAACGTCGAGTACACGTTGGGGTCGCCGATCGTCGCGAACGCCACCGTGCCGTGCTGCCGCAGCAGCGCCGCGACCCGCTCGCCGGCCGCGTCCCAGGCCGCCTCCCGGCGCGTGCGGTCCGTGCGCTCGTTCAGCGCGAAGACGACCCGCAGGACCTTCTCCTCGGGCACGTAGTGCAGCACGGTCGCCTCGGCGCGCCCGCGTTCCCCGGTGTCCATCACGGGGACGACGATCACGTCGGCGGCGCGCAGCGCGTTCACGCCCCTGACGGTCACCAGTTCCGGATCGCCCGGACCGACTCCGACCCCGATCAGCCTGCTGCTCATGACGTCCGGCACCTCTCCACGAACCGACGGGCGACACCGGGCACGGACGCCCAGTGGGTGTGCAGATAGCTCGCGTGCACACCGCCCTGTACGAAACCTTCGACCCGCCTGACGGGAGTGCGTACTCCCCAGGCGGGAGCCGCGCCGGCGCCGGGCTCGACGACCGTGCGGTGGAACTCGTGCCCGCGCATCCGGGTCCCGGCCGGCGCGAGCACGCTGTCGCCGACGGCCACCGCGTCCCGGTAGCCGAGGGTGAGCCGCTCGGTCATCCGGGCGGTGGCGTCCAGCACCCCGCACATCGGCTGCCCGTCCAGCTCCCGGCACAGATAGAGCAGCCCGGCGCACTCGGCGGCGACGGGAGCGCCGGACAGGGCGAGCTCCGCGATCGCCTTGCGCAGCGGCTCGTTGCCGGACAGCTCGGCCGCGTACACCTCGGGGAAGCCGCCGCCGACGACCAGCCCTTGTGTTCCGTCCGGGAGTCGCTCGTCGCGCAACGGATCGAACGTGACGACGTCGGCCCCGGCGGCGGTGAGCAGTTCGGGGTGCTCGGCGTAGGAGAAGGTGAACGCGGGCCCACCGGCGACGGCGACCACGGGCCGCTCCGCCACGGAGGCGACGGGCGCCTCCCACGGCTCGTCCGTCAGCGCACCGGCGCTGCGGGCCAGCGCCTCCAGCGCCTCCAGGTCGCACCCGGCGGCGACCTGCGCGCCCATCGCCGCGACCGCCTCCACGGCTGCGGTGCCCCGCTCGGCGACCGGCACCAGCCCCAGGTGCCGCGACGGCGTGTCCACCTGCGGAGCCCGCCGCAGCACGCCCAGCACCGGCACCCCGGCCGCATCCAGGGCCTCCCGCAGAAGGGACTCGTGCCGCTCGGAGCCGACCTTGTTCAGGATCACGCCCCCGACCCGCACCCCGGGGTCCCAGGACGCGAACCCGTGCACCAGCGCGGCCACAGAGCGCGACTGCGAGGAGGCGTCCACGACCAGCACGACCGGCGCCCGCAGCACCTTCGCGACCTGTGCGGTGGACGCCAGCTCGCCCTCCCCGGCGGCACCGTCGTACAGCCCCATCACGCCCTCCACCACGGCCAGGTCGCAGCCCCGCGCCCCGTGCAGGAACAGCGGAGCGAGAAGCTCCGGCCCGCACAGGTACGCGTCGAGGTTGCGGCCCGGCCGCCCGGTGGCCAGCGCGTGATAGCCGGGGTCGATGTAGTCCGGGCCCACCTTGTGCGGGGACACGGCCATCCCCCGCGCGGCGAACGCGGCCATCAGCCCCGTGGCGACGGTGGTCTTGCCGCTGCCCGAGGAGGGCGCGGCGACGACCAGCCGGGGAACGGACATCACCACTCGATGCCCCTCTGGCCCTTCTGCCCGGCGTCCATCGGATGCTTGACCTTGGACATGTCGGTGACCAGGTCGGCGAAGTCCACCAGCTTCTCGGGCGCGTTCCGCCCGGTGATCACCACATGCTGGGTGCCCGGCCGGTTCCGCAGCACGTCGATCACCTCGTCGGTGTCGACCCACCCCCAGTGCATGGGGTAGGCGAACTCGTCCAGCACGTACAGCCGGTACGTCTCGGCGGCCAGGTCGCGCTTGACCTGCTCCCAGCCCTCGCGGGCCTTCTCCTCGTTGTCCATCTGCGCGTCGCGCTGGACCCACGACCAGCCCTCGCCCATCTTGTGCCAGTCGACGGTGCCGCCCTCGCCGGAGGCGCCGAGGACGCGCAGCGCGTTCTCCTCGCCGACCTTCCACTTCGCCGACTTGACGAACTGGAACACCCCGATCGGCCAGCCCTGGTTCCAGGCGCGCAGCGCCAGACCGAAGGCGGCCGTCGACTTGCCCTTGCCGACGCCGGTGTGCACGACGACCAGCGGACGGTTGCGACGCTGACGGGTCGTCAGGCCGTCGTCCGGTACGACACTCGGCTGTCCCTGCGGCATTACGCGGCCCTCCTCGAAGTCCCCTGCACGTCCTTGACCAGACCGGCGATCGAGTCCGCCCGCAGCTCGTCGAGCGTGACGGCCGTGCCACCCAGATCGGCGGCGAGCTGCCCGGCGAGCCCGAGCCGCACCGGCCCCGACTCGCAGTCCACGACCACCGAGGCGACCGAGTCGGCCGCGAACAGCCGTGCCGCACGCCCGGCCAGCGCGACCGGCTCCGGACCACCGGTGGCCCGCCCGTCCGTCACCACCACGACCAGCGACCGGCGCGCCGGGTCCCGCAACCGCTCCACCCGCAGCACCTCGTGCGCCTTGAGCAGCCCGGCCGCCAGCGGCGTACGCCCGCCGGTCGGCAGCGACTCCAACCGCGCGGCGGCCGCGTCCACGGACGAGGTCGGTGGCAGCGCCACGTCGGCGGCGGAACCCCGGAAGGTCACCAGACCCACCTTGTCCCGCCGCTGGTAGGCGTCCAGCAGCAGCGACAGCACGGCGCCCTTCACGGCGCTCATCCGCTGCCGCGCCGCCATCGACCCGGAGGCGTCCACCACGAACAGCACGAGGTTGCCCTCACGCCCCTCGCGGGCCGCCTGCCGCAGATCGTCCCGGCGGATCACCAGCCCCGGCCCGGACCGGCCCCGCGCCCGCTGATGCGGGGCGGCCGCCTGCACGGTCGCCGCCAGATGCAGCTTGGTCAGCGCACCCTGCGGCCGGCGCGCCCCGGTGGTGCGCCCCTGCTCGGTGCGCGCCCGCGAACGCCGCCCGGACGCACCCTCGCCGATCCCGGGCACGCTCAGCACCTTGGTGCGAAAGGGCTCCGAGGCGCGCGCCGCCTGCTGCTCACCCGCGCCCGCGCCGGACGGCTGCGGCTCGTCGCCGTCGCCCTCCTCGGGCCGCGCCCCGGTGTCCCCGCCCTGCGGACCGTCCTCCGGCGCCGGCTGCCCGCCGCCCCCGCCGCCCCCACCGGGCCCGTCGGGGTCGGGATCGTCGTCGGGGGACTCGCCGGAGAACTCCTCCAGCGTCCGGTCCAGCTTGTCCTCGTCGAGACCGGGCGCGTCGAACGGGTTGCGGCGCCGCCGGTGCGGCAGCGCCAGCAGCGCCGCCTGCCGCACGTCCTCGGCGAGCACGTCGGTCCGCCCGGCCCACGCGGCCAGCGCGGTCGCGGTGCGGGCCATGACGATGTCGGCGCGCATGCCGTCCACCTCGAACGCCGCGCAGGTCGCCGCGATCTGCCGCAGCGCGCCGTCGCCCAGGCGCACCTGCCGCAGCAGCGCCCGCGCCGCCGCGATCCGCTGCCGTACGGCGGTCTCCTCCTCGGCCCAGCGGGCGGCGAAGGCGGCCGGGCCGGCGTCGTACGCCAGGCGCCGCTTGACGACCTCCACCCGCTGGTCGGGCTCACGGGAGGCGGCGACCTCCACGGTCAGCCCGAACCGGTCGAGCAACTGCGGCCGCAGCTCGCCCTCTTCCGGGTTCATGGTGCCGACCAGCAGGAACTTCGAGGCATGGCGTACGGATACGCCCTCGCGTTCCACGTACGACGCGCCCATCGCCGCCGCGTCCAGCAGCAGGTCGACCAGGTGGTCGTGGAGCAGGTTGACCTCGTCGACGTAGAGGATGCCGCGGTGCGCGTCGGCCAGCAGGCCCGGCTCGAACGCCTTCACGCCCTCGGCGAGCGCCCGCTCGATGTCCAGCGCGCCGACGAGGCGGTCCTCGGAGGCGCCGACGGGCAGTTCGACCATGCGGGCGGGCCGTGCGACCCCGGCCCCCGGCTCGTGCGGACCGTCGGGGCACGCCGGGTCCGGGGAGGCCGGGTCGCAGGAGAAGCGGCACCCGGCGACCACGTCGACCTCGGGCAGCAGCGCCGACAGCGCGCGCACGGCCGTCGACTTCGCGGTGCCCTTCTCGCCGCGCACCAGCACTCCGCCGACCGCCGGCGAGACCGCGTTCAGCAGCAGCGCGAGCCGCAGATCGTCCTGGCCGACCACGGCCGTGAAGGGAAAGGGAGTGGTCACTTCTCGTCGCCCTCCAAGTCGCCTTCCAGCTCCAGATAGGTGGCGCGCAGCCGCTCCAGCGTGTCCGCGTCCGGCTCCGCCCACAGGCCGCGGTCGGCGGCCTCCAGCAGTCGTTCGGTGATGCCCCGCAGCGCCCACGGGTTGGACTTCTTCATGAAGTCCCGGTTCTCCGGGTCGAAGACGTACTCGGCGCTGAGCTTCTCGTACATCCAGTCGTCGACCACGCCCGCCGTGGCGTCGTACCCGAACAGGTAGTCCACGGTCGCCGCCATCTCGAAGGCGCCCTTGTAGCCGTGCCGGCGCATGGCCGCCATCCAGCGCGGGTTGACCACGCGGGCACGGAACACCCGGTGCGTCTCCTCGCCCAGCGTGCGCGTCTTCACCTGGTCCGGCGTGGCCGAATCGCCCACGTACGCCTCGGGGTTGGCGCCGGTCAGGTGACGGACCATGGCGACCATGCCGCCGTGGTACTGGAAGTAGTCGTCGGCGTCGACCAGATCGTGCTCACGGGTGTCGACGTTCTTCGCGGCGACGGCGATCCGCTTGAACGCGGTCTCCATGTCCCCGCGCGCCGCCCGCCCGTCGAGCCCGCGCCCGTAGGCGTAGCCGCCCCACACCGCGTACACCTCGGCGAGGTCGGCGTCCGAGCGCCAGTTGCGGGCGTCGATCAGCGGCAGCAGACCGGCGCCGTACGCGCCCGGCTTGGAGCCGAAGATACGGGCCGTGGCCCGGCGCCGGTCACCGTGCTCGGCGGTGTCCGCGTCGGCGTGCGCCTTCACATGGTTGCGCTCGGCGGGCTCGTCCAGCTCCGCCACCGTGCGGACCGCGTCGTCGATCAGCCCCACGACGTGCGGGAACGCGTCCCGGAAGAAGCCGGAGATACGGACCGTGACGTCGATGCGCGGCCGGCCCAGTTCCTCCAGGGACACCACCTCGAAGCCGGTCACTCGGCGCGAGGCGTCGTCCCAGACGGGACGGCAGCCCAGCAGCGCCAGGATCTCGGCGATGTCGTCGCCCTGGGTGCGCATCGCGGACGTGCCCCACACCGTGAGGCCGACGGACTTCGGGTACTCGCCCGTGTCCTGCAGATAGCGGGCCACGAGCGAGTCGGCGAGCGACTGCCCGACCTCCCAGCTCAGCCGGGACGGAATCGCCTTGGGGTCGACCGAGTAGAAGTTCCGGCCGGTCGGCAGGACGTTGACCAGACCGCGGGTGGGCGAACCGGACGGCCCGGCCGGGACGTAACCGCCGTTCAGCGCCTTCAGGATGTGCCCGATCTCGTCGGTCGTACGGGCGAGCCGCGGCACGACCTCGTCGCACGCGAACTCCAGCACGGCCGTTGCGTCCGGCAGTTCGGCGTTCAGCGCGCCGCGCAGCACCTCCGGCACGGCCGCCCGCTCCCAGCCCCGCGCCTCCATGCCCTCCGCGATCCGCCGGCACAGCTGCTCCAGCAGGTCGATCGCGTCGGACGCGGTGCGCGCCGGACCGTCCACCAGGTCCGTCAGCTCCGGCGGCACCTTCACCGGGGCGCCCGGCTCGCCCAGCAGCTCCTTCTCCATCAGCCCGAAGTGCGCCGCGAGCGAGGCCCGCAGACCCGGCAGGGCGTTCGCCTGCCCGCCCCACACCTGTGAGGCGCGCAGCACGGCCAGCACCAGGTTGACGCGCGGCTCGGCGACCGGACCGCCGCCCAGGATGTGCAGGCCGTCGCGGATCTGAACGTCCTTGATCTCGCACAGATAGCCGTCGATGTGCATGACGAACTCGTCGAACGCCTCGTCGTCCGGCTGCTGGTCCACATGCAGGTCGTGGTGCAGCTCGGCCGCCTTGACCAGCGTCCAGATCTGCGCGCGCACGGCAGGCGCCTTCACCGGGTCCAGGTCGGACACGAGCGCGTACTCGTCGAGCAGCTGCTCCAGCTTCGCCAGGTCGCCGTAAGTGTCGGCGCGGGCCATCGGCGGTACGAGGTGGTCGACGACCGTGGCGTGCCCGCGCCGCTTGGCCTGGGTGCCCTCGCCCGGGTCGTTGACGATGAACGGGTAGATCAGCGGCAGGTCACCGAGGACCGCGTCCGGGGCGCACCCGCCCGACAGGCCGAGGCCCTTGCCCGGCAGCCACTCCATCGTGCCGTGCTTGCCCATGTGCACGATCGCGTCCGCGCCGAAGCTGTTGTCCAGCCAGCGGTAGGCCGCCATGTAGTGGTGGGACGGCGGCATGTCCGGGTCGTGGTAGATCGCGATCGGGTTCTCGCCGAAGCCGCGCGGCGGCTGGATCATCACGACGACGTTCCCGAACTGCAGGGAGGCCAGGACGATGTCGTCGCCGTCGACGTACAGACTGCCCGGCGGCTCGCCCCACGCCTCGGTCATCGCGTCCCGCAGCTCGGGGTCCAGCTTCTCGAACCACGCCCGGTAGTCGGCCAGCGGCACCCGCGCGGGCGCGGTGGCCAGCTGTTCCTCGGTCAGCCACTCCACGTCGTGGCCGCCGGCCTCGATCAGCCGGTGGATCAGCTCGTCACCGCCGGAGGGGTACCCGCTCACCGCGTACCCGGCGTCCCGCAGCGCGTCCAGCACCCGCACCGCCGACGCGGGCGTGTCCAGACCGACCGCGTTGCCGACGCGGGAGTGCTTGGTCGGGTACGCGGTGAAGACCAGTGCGATCTTCTTCTCGGCGTTCGGCTTGTGCTTCAGCCGGGCGTGCCGCACGGCGATGCCGGCGACGCGCGCGGCCCGCTCCGGGTCGGCGACGTACACCGGGACCTCGTCCGGGCCCTGCTCCTTGAAGGAGAACGGCACGGTGATCAGCCGGCCGTCGAACTCCGGGATGGCGACCTGCATCGCCGCGTCCATGGGGGACAGGGCGGCGTCCGACTCCTCCCAGGCGCTCTTCGACGACGTCAGGCACAGGCCCTGCAGCACCGGGACGTCGAGGTCGGCGAGCGCGCCGATGTCCCAGGCCTCCTCGTCGCCGCCCGCGGAGGCCTGCGAGGCGTGCGTGCCGCCGGCCGCGAGCACGGTGGCGACCAGCGCGTCGGCGCGCGTGAGGAGTCCGTACAGCCCCGGGTCCGCGCCGCGGAGCGAACCGCAGTACACGGGCAGCGCGTTGGCGCCCTGCGCCTCGATCGCCTCGCACAGGGTGTCCACGAAGGCGGTGTTGCCGCTCAGCTCATGGGCGCGGTAGAAGAGCACCCCGACGGTCGGACGGCCGTCCTTGAGCGCGTACGAGCCGTGGACGCCGTACTCCGGCATCGTGTGCGGCTCGTCGAACCCCTCACCGGTCAGCAGCACGGTGTCCGACAGGAACCGCGACAGCTCCAGCAGGTTCCCGGGACCGCCCTCGACCAGGTACCGCAGCGCCTCCGCGACCACGCCGGCCGGCACGCTCGACTCGGCCATCAGCTCGGCGTCCGGGACGGCCTCGCCGCCCAGCAGCACGGTCGGGATGCCGGACGCCTTCAGCGCGGCGAGCCCGTCCTCCCAGGCCCGCTTGCCGCCCAGCAGCCGTACGACGGCGAGGTCGGCGCCCTCGATCAGCGCCGGGAGCTCCTCGGCGACGTCCACGCGGGTCGGGTTGCCGATCCGGTAGTCCGCACCGGAGGCCCGGGCCGCCAGCAGATCCGTGTCGGCGGTGGACAACAACAACACTGTGCTCATGCGGGCGCTCCCGGTGGAATGAAAGGCAGTCCTTGCGGCGCGCCGGACTCGATGAGCCGCCACAGCGCGTCCGTGTCCGCGTGCTGTTCGATCAGGTCGCCGAGCCGGTCGAGCTGCTCCTCGCGCAGCGCGGCGAAGGAGGTGTCCGGCGCGGGCACGAAGCGGCGGCCCGCGGCGGCGGCCACCTCGCGCAGGAAGGCGCGGCGGAAGCCGTCGGACTCCAGCGAGCCGTGCCAGTGGGTGCCCCAGGTCTGGCCGACGCGGCAGCCGTCGAGGAAGGGCTCCCCTCCCGTCACGGAGCCGATGCCGTGGTGGATCTCGTACCCCTCGACCCGCTCACCGAGGGCTTCCCCGTCCGGCCGGGTCAGGGTCTTCTCGCGGGCGAACCGCACCCGCACGGGCAGCACGCCGAGCCCGTCGACGGCGCCGGCGCGCGACTCGACCTCGTCCTCGATGTGTTCACCGAGGATCTGGAAACCACCGCAGATGCCGAGCACGGGCCGCTGCTCGGCGGCCCGGCGCACCAGGGCGTCGGCCAGGCGGCGTTCGCGCAGCCACTGAAGCGCCCGCACCGTCCCGCGGGTGCCCGGGATCACCACCAGGTCGGCGTCGGCCAGTTCCTCCGGCCGGTCCACGAACCGCACGACCACGCCCGGTTCGGCGGCCAGCGCGTCCACGTCGGTGAAGTTGGACATCAGCGGGATCGCGCAGACGGCGACCCGCAGGACGTCCTCGCCGACGGGCGGGGAGACGGCCGACTCGCGGACGGTGCCGCGCAGGGACACCCTGAGGCCGTCCTCCTCGTCGATGCCGAGCCCGTGCCGGAAGGGCAGGACGCCGTAGGTGCGCCGCCCGGTGAGACCGTGCAGCATGTCCAGGCCCGGCTCCAGCAGGGAGACGTCACCGCGGAACTTGTTCACCAGGAAGCCGGCGAGCAGTTCCTGGTCCTCGGGTGAGAGCAGGGCGAGCGTGCCGAAGAAGGACGCGAAGACGCCCCCGCGGTCGATGTCGCCGACGACGAGCACGGGCAGCCGCGCGCCCCGCGCGATGCCCATGTTCACGATGTCGGTCCGGCGCAGATTGATCTCGGCCGGCGAGCCCGCCCCCTCGCAGATCACCGCGTCATACGTGCCCCGCAACTCGGCCAGGCACTCCAGGACCGTGCCCAGCAGCTTCTGCTGGCGTCCGCCGTGGTAGCCGCGTGCGCTCATCTCGCCCACCGGCTTGCCCAGCAGCACCACTTGGCTGCTCTGCTCGCCGCCGGGCTTGAGCAGCACCGGGTTCATCAGCGCGGTCGGCTCGATCCGGCAGGCCTGGGCCTGCATGGCCTGCGCCCGCCCGATCTCGGCGCCCTCGCGGGTGACGAAGGAGTTCAGGGACATGTTCTGCGCCTTGAAGGGCGCCACCTTCACGCCCTGCCGCACCAGCCACCGGCAGATCCCGGCGGTCACGACGCTCTTGCCGGCGTCGGAGGTGGTGCCGGCGACGAGGAGACCGCCGTTCATCGATCGCGCCCCTTCCCGATGACGTTCATCGATCACGCCCCTTCCGGATGAGGCGTGCGCCCGCGCACACGCCGAGCGCCAGCCAGCTCACGCGCCGGGACAGCCGTACCGCCCGCGCGATGTCCTCGGTCCCGACGGCGCGCCCCTGCGGGTTCAGCACGGGCCGGTGTTCCACGCGCCCGCCGTACGACAGGGTGCCGCCCAGCCGCAGGCCGAGCGCGCCCGCGAAGGAGGCCTCCACGGGGCCCGCGTTGGGGCTCGGGTGCTTCACCGCGTCCGCCCGCCACGCCCGTACGGCGCCACGCCGGTCCGGGCCGGTGAGCACGGCGAGGGCGGCGGTCAGCCGGGCGCCCGGCCAGCCGGCCACGTCGTCGAGGCGGGCGGAGGCCCAGCCGAAGCGCCGCAGCCGCGGCGACTTGTGACCGACCATCGCGTCCAGGGTGTTGACGGCCCGGAACCCGAGCAGCCCGGGCACCCCGCCGACGGCGCCCCACACCAGCGCGCCCACGACGGCGTCGGAGGTGTTCTCGGCGACCGACTCGACCACGGCCCGGGCGATCCCGTCGGCGTCCAGCGCCTGCGGGTCACGGCCGCACAGATGGGGCAGCCGGGCCCGCGCCGCCTCCACGTCCCCGGCTTCCAGGGCGCGCCCGATGGCGCCGGCCTCGCGTGCGAGGGAGGTCCCCCCGACCACGGACCAGGTGGCGGCGGCGGTCAGCGCGACCGAGGCGGCGGGGGAGCGGCGCACCGAGCGGGCGGCCACGCCCCCGAGCGCGACGGCGCCTCCGGCGCAGACGGCGGTGTGCAGGGCGCCCCAGCCGCGGTGGTCGCGCCACAGGGTGCGCTCGACGGCGTCCGCGGCCCGTCCGAACACGGCGACCGGGTGCCCGCGGCGCGGATCACCGAGGAGGAGGTCACCGAGGAGGCCGGCGGCGGCGCCGTACGCGAAGACGCGTTCGGCTCGCATCGGGCTCAGCCGGCCGTGGGGTCGAGCGGAGCGTCGCTGATGGGCCTGGTCCTCAACCGGCAGCCGCGCATGGCGTCATGTCCTCACTCAGGGTGTCCGCGCCCTGGTTCGAAGGAGGTTCGGCGGTGAGAGTTCCTGGCTCCCGGGGTTGCTCACCCCGGTGACAGTGGCGGGACCGCGCCGGACTTCCACCGGCTTCCTCTCCTGCACGCCGCAAACTTGGCTCCGGCAGTCCACCACGGCTGTCAGAGGGCCGTCAACTTGCCCTTGACCTGGGGCGGAGGAGTGTGGGCAGGCCCACACGGAGACGACCTGCCAGGTCACAAAGGAACGCGGGGTGCCGCTCGGGCACCCCGCGTTTTCGTCGATGAGGCCGGTCAGGCGACGATCAGGCTGATGCCGTACGCCACCGCCGCCGCGCACGCCGCGAAGCAGGCGTACGCGCCGGTGACCGTGAGGGCGGCCGAACCGCCCTGCGCCTGGACCCGCTCGCGGCGGGACAGGCCCATGATGCCGAGGGTGAACAGGGCCACCAGACCCACGGTGACCATGAGGCTGACACCGAAGACGGAGCCGAGGGCCGCCCAGTCGATCTTCATGCTGCTTCTCTTCCTTCGTACCCGAAAGCGGCGGTCAGACGGCCGGGGCCGGATTCGCGGTGGCCGGCTGCTCCGCCGTCGCGGCGGCGGGGGCGGGGATGGTGGCCGTCAGGCCGTCCGTGACCGCCGGGCCGGCGGCCGGAGGCGGGGTCACGGCGGCGATCGCGGTGGTGACCACGCCGGCCGGCTCCTCCTCCACGGCGTTGACGTTGGTGTGGTCGACGACCTCGCGGCGGGAGACCTTCCAGATGCCGAAGCTGGCGGACACCAGGAAGACGGCGACCAGCGCGGTGCCCCAGGCGCCGAAGCCGGTGACGTACTCGGCGAGCGCGCCGACCAGCGCGGCGGCCGGCAGGGTCAGCACCCAGGCGACGAGCATCCGGGTCGCGGTCGACCAGCGCACAACGCCGCCCTTGCGGCCCACGCCCGCGCCCATCACGGAGCCGGAGACGACGTGCGTGGTGGACAGCGAGAAGCCGAGGTGGGAGGAGGCGAGGATGGCGGTGGCCGCGCTGGTCTGGGCGGCGAAGCCCTGCTGCGGCTGCATGTCCGTCAGGCCCTTGCCCATGGTGCGGATGATGCGCCAGCCGCCGATGTAGGTGCCGAGCGCGATGGCCAGGCCGGCGGAGAGGATCACCCAGGTGGGCGGGTCGGAGTCGGGCGCGACGGCGCCGCCCGCGACCAGGGCGAGGGTGATGATGCCCATCGTCTTCTGCGCGTCGTTGGTGCCGTGGGCGAGGGAGACCAGGCCCGCGGAGGCGATCTGGCCGGCCCGGTAGCCCTTCTGGGCGGCCTTGCCGTCGGCCTTCTTGCCCAGCGTGTACGACAGACGGGTCGCGACCATCGCCGCGACGCCGGCGACGACCGGGGCGGCGACCGCGGGCAGCAGCACCTTGGTGACGAGCACGTCACCGTGGACGGCGCCGAAGCCGGCGGAGGCGACGGTGGCGCCGATCAGACCGCCCATGAGGGCGTGCGAGGAGCTGGAGGGCAGGCCCACGAGCCAGGTCAGCAGGTTCCAGAGGATCGCGCCGACCAGGGCGGCGAAGATGACCTCGGGACGGATGCCGTTCTCGTCGACGAGACCCTTGGAGATCGTGTTGGCGACCTCCACGGAGAGGAAGGCGCCCACGAGGTTGAGGGCGGCGGACATGGCCACGGCGATCTTGGGCCGCAGCGCGCCGGTCGAGATGGTGGTGGCCATCGCGTTGGCGGTGTCGTGGAAACCGTTCGTGAAATCGAACGCGAGAGCGGTGACGACCACAATCGCGAGGATCAGCGAGAAGCTTTCCATTTACCCAGGCATTCGTTCGAAGTCATTGGCGGGTCGAACGTAGGTAACGTGGGTGAACGGAAGGTGAACTGAGTCGGGCGTCTCGATGTCGGAAAGAGGGGGTCGCTGCTCCGTTCCCCCGCCCACGGCCCGGGCGGCACACGGGCCGGGTGCCCGGCGCGGGGCGTCGTGGCCGTGCGCGGGTCCGGGGAGGAGATTTCCGTCACCCGGGGCTGGCAGGATCGCGGCATGACGGAGCAGCGGTGGGAACGGCGGGGCGGACGGGTGGCCGACGAGGGGGACGACGCCGAGCGGGAGGCCCTGGCCTGGGCGGATCTGGTCGCCACGGCGCGCCGGACCGTCGCCGACGGACTGGTCGTGGGCACCTCCGGCAATGTCTCGGTACGCGTCGGTGACCTGGTGCTGGTCACGCCGTCGGGCGTGCCCTACGACCGGCTGCGGCCGCAGGACCTGACGGCGGTCGACCTCGACGGCCGGCAGGTGCGCGGCATCCTGGTGCCGACGAGCGAGCTGCCGATGCACCTCGCCGTATACGGCACCACGGACGCCCGGGCTGTGGTGCACACGCACGCCGTCCACGCCACGGCGGTCTCGACGCTCGTGCCGGAGCTCCCGCTCGTCCACTACATGGCCGCGGCCCTCGGCGGCCCGGTCCGCGTCGCCCCCTACGCGACGTACGGCACGCAGGAGCTGGCCGAGAACATGCTGCGGGCCCTGACCGGCCGCACCGGCTGCCTCCTGCAGAACCACGGCACGATCGCCTACGGCGCCACCCTCGACCAGGCCTACGACCGCACCGCCCAGCTGGAGTGGATGTGCCGGCTGTGGCTGACGGCGTCCTCGGTCCCGGGCCTCGCCCCGAGCCTGCTGACCGAGGAGCAGCTGGCGGAGGTGGGGGAGCGGCTGCGGGGGTACGGGCAGCGGGGGTGAGCGCGGCGCGGTGGCGGCGAGGACCGGGTTGATCACTCCGCATGTCACTTCCGGTGGCTTGGGACGGACCACGCCGGGAAACTGGTTCCCGTGCGCACTGTCAAAGCGACGGCCGCTGCCGTCACCGCCGTGATGGGTGCCGGGGCCGCAGCCGTGGTCGCCGGCCGACTCGCCAGCGACGCCGCGCTCAAGGCGCCGCCGGGCCGGCCGCTGCCGACCGAGCCCCGGCTCACCGTGCATGCCACGGCCGCCGGCCGGATCGCGCTCACCCGCGACCTGGCCACCCTGCGCCCCGGTACCTACGGACTCGCCGGCGACGGCAGTCACGCGGTCGTGGGCCAGGTCCTGGACTCCGCCGAGCACACCGCCGACACCGTCGTACGGCGTCTGGAGCGCGTCACGCACGGCACGCTGGAACCGGGCGACAAAGTGTGGCTCACCGCGAACCTGCACGTCGGCGACCCCCGGGCCGCCCTCGGCCTGGAGCACGCCGACGTCGACGTGCCCGGAGAACTCGGCCCGCTGCCCGCCTGGTTCGTTCCCGCCGCCCGGGACACCTGGGTGATCGCCGTGCACGGCCTCGCCACCACCCGGGAGCTCCCCATGAACGTCATGGGCATGCTGAACCGGCTGCGCCTCCCGGTGCTCGCCCTCGCCTACCGCGGCGACCTGGGCGCCCCCCGCCCTCCGGACGGCCTGAACCACTTCGGCGAGACCGAGTGGCGCGACGTGGACGCCGCGATCCGCTACGCGGTGCGCTACGGCGCCCGCCGGGTCGTCCTCTACGGCTGGTCCACCGGAGCCACGATGGCGCTGCGCGCCGCTCAGCTGTCCGGGATGCGGGAGCACGTCTCGGGGCTCGTGCTGGACTCCCCGGTGCTCAGCTGGCCGACCACACTGCGCTCCCTGGCCCTGGCCCGGCGCACGCCGGGCGCGCTGCTGCCGCTCGCGGTGCGCGCCGCGCAGGGCCGCACCGGGCTGCAGGACGGCCCCGCCGACGGGACCATCGCCGCGGACGCCGACGGCCTCGCGGTGCCGACGCTGATCGTCCACGGCCCCGGCGACACGGTGGCCCCCTGGCGCTTCTCCCGCCGCTTCGCCGACCGCCGCCCCGACCTGGTCGCCCTGCACACGGTGGCCCACGCCCCGCACGGAGCGATGTGGAACGCCGACCCGGAGTCCTACGAAGAAGCACTCCGCCGCTTCCTGACCCCTTTGATGTGACCCGGTGGACCGCCCACGTCGGTGCCGCCGATCCGCCCGGACCGGGACGGTCCCTGCGCGGGCGCGTGCGCCGAGGACCGGCGGCGCCGAGACGGCCGTCCACCGGCGTGGGAGCGGTGCACCGCCCCGGGCCGGCCGCCGACGGGCGCGCGGTGCCGTCCGGGCCTCGGAGCCGGCGGGTGACGTGCCGGCCGTCGGCGCCGCCGCGGGAGCAAGGGTGACCCCGCCGGGGGGCGCGTCGCGGCGTCGCTCCGGCTGCGGGGCGGTGGGGATCATTCCGCTTCTGGGCTCCGTTCAAGGCCGTACGACTGGCCTGATCACGCCTGCTTTCGCCGTCCCGGGCAGGTCCACGCTCCCGCCCCGTCGCTCGCCGTGGCATTCCGTTTGGGTTTTCGGACCGTCAACCGGAAGACTGCACCCGTGACGTCCCGTATCCCGCGCGACTCCAGGCTTCGACTCGTCCGTCCCCGACCCCTGGCCGCCGCCCCCAGAGCCGTGAACCAGCGGCGCCCGCGCCGTCGGGCGCCCCGCCCGCCCGAGGGCACCCCGGCGCCCGCGGAGCTGGCCGGAATGGCTCGTTCCGGCCTGGCCGCCGCCGCCCGCGTCGCCCGCTGGGCCGACGCCGCGCTCGGCCCCGGCCGGGCCGGTGCCACCGCCGACGGCAAGGCCACCCTCTCCGACACGACCGCGGAACGCGCCGCACACGAGCTGGGCCTGACCGTGGACCAGATCCGGGCCGACTGGGACATCGCCCGCCTCGCCGGCCTCGTCGAGGTCCACGGCGACAGCGCCCGCCCCGGCTGGCGGCTGCGCGCCTGGGACCGTGACGACAGCGCCGTCCTGCGGGGCTGGGTCGCCCTGTTCGACGCCTGGTCGCTCGCCCACCCCGAACCCGGGGACCAGGAACCCGCGGCCGTCGCCGAGGTCGTCTCGGCCATGCCGCAGGTCCTCTCCTTCCTCCAGCTCTCCGCCGGCCCCGTCCCCGTGGAACAGCTCCTCGACCTGCTCCGCCAGCGGGTCACCGAACTGCGCACGGAGCGCTGCGAGGTCCCCTACGCCCCCACGTCGGGCGCTCCGCAGGTGCCGCCCACCGGCGCGTCCGCCACCGCCGGGGGCGCCGCCGACGCCGCCGTCGGCGTACCGGTCGGCGAGGCCGAGCTGGCGCCGCTGCTCGACTGGGCGCTGCGGGCCCTCGCCGCGGTCGGCGCCCTCACCTACGGCGACGGGCAGGCCACGCTCACCCCGCTCGGCAGCTGGGCGGTCTGGGTCAAGCTGGAGCAGATCTGCGTCGCCGCGCAGAGCCCCGCGGGCAACATCGAGCAGGCGGCCGAGGACATGCTGCGCGGCTGCGCCCAGCTGCGGCCGAACGCCGCCCGCGCCGAGTACCGCGCCTGGCTCGCCGCCCGCCCCGTGGGCAACGCCGTCACCGAGCTGCTCGCCGCCGCCCGCGGCGACGACGCCCTGCTGCGCGGCCTGGCCTTCGAGGCGCTGCGCGTCGTCGGCGCCCCCGCCGAGCCCGACGTCCGTGCCGTCGTCGAGGAGCCGACGCTGCGGCCGTACGCCTTGCTGTGGCTGGCCGAGCACGACGGTGTGGACCCCGAGGACGCCCACGAGGTGCTCACCCGCGAGGAGGCCACCTGGCTGTGGGTCGACACGGCCGCCGCCGTCGCCGACCACGGCGAGGCCCCGATGCTGGTCCGGCACCTGGAGTCGGCCCTGCAGCCCACCGTGCCGGCCCTGCTCGACGAGGTCCGCGCCGTCGGTCACCCGCGCACCGTGCAGGTCCTGGTCGCCCTGGCCGCCGCCCACCCCGACCCGGCCCTGGCCAAGGCCGTGCGCCGCGCCGCCTTCCAGGTGCACACCGGCGGCAGCTGACCGCACCGGGGGCGCACGACCCGCAGCGGACGTACGCCCCCACCGTGGGCCGCCCCCGCCGCGGGTGGCCCCCGCCGTAGGCCGGAAAACCAGTTGCAGGGGCCCGTTAGACTGTTCCCATGGCCATTCTCCTCGCGCATTAGACGGCGGGACCGTCCACCAGCCTTCCACCGTCAATCCCCACCGCCCAGGAGTATGACCCCGTGATCTCCGCCTCCGGTATCGAGCTGCGCGCTGGTGCCCGAATCCTCCTCGAGAACGCCACCTTCCGCGTCACCAAGGGCGACCGCATCGGGCTCGTCGGCCGCAACGGCGCCGGCAAGACCACGCTCACCAAGGTCCTCGCCGGCGAGGGCATGCCCGCCGCCGGCACCGTCGCCCGCTCCGGCGAGGTCGGCTACCTCCCGCAGGACCCGCGCACCGGCGACCTCGACGTCCTCGCCCGCGACCGCATCCTCTCCGCGCGCGGCCTCGACGTACTGATCCGCAAGATGCGCGAGAACGAGCAGCGCATCGCCACCGGCAAGGGCTCCACCCGCGAGAAGGCCCTCAAGCAGTACGAGCGGCACGAGACGGAGTTCCTCACCAAGGGCGGTTACTCCGCCGAGGCCGAGGCCGCCACCATCGCCGCCGCGCTGAACCTGCCCGACCGGGTGCTCGGCCAGCCGCTGCACACCCTCTCCGGTGGTCAGCGCCGCCGTATCGAACTGGCCCGGATCCTGTTCTCCGACGCGGACACGCTGCTCCTGGACGAGCCGACGAACCACCTCGACGCGGACTCGATCATCTGGCTGCGGGACTACCTGAAGACCTACCGCGGCGGCTTCATCGTCATCAGCCACGACGTGGACCTCGTCGAGACGGTCGTGAACAAGGTGTTCTACCTGGACGCCAACCGCTCGACCATCGACGTCTACAACATGGGCTGGAGGCTGTACCAGCAGCAGCGCGAGGCCGACGAGAAGCGCCGCAAGCGCGAGCGGGCCAACGCCGAGAAGAAGGCCGCCGCGCTGCATTCGCAGGCCGACAAGATGCGCGCCAAGGCGACGAAGACGGTCGCCGCGCAGAACATGGCCCGCCGCGCCGACAAGCTCCTCTCCGGACTGGAAGCGGTCCGCCAGTCCGACAAGGTCGCCAAGCTCCGCTTCCCGGAGCCCGCGCCGTGCGGCAGGACCCCGCTGATGGCCGAGGGGCTGTCGAAGTCGTACGGCTCGCTGGAGATCTTCACCGACGTCGACCTCGCCATCGACAAGGGCTCCCGGGTCGTCATCCTCGGCCTCAACGGCGCCGGCAAGACCACCCTGCTGCGTCTGCTGGGCGGTGTGGAGGAGCCGGACACCGGCCGTGTCGTCCCCGGCCACGGCCTCAAGCTCGGCTACTACGCGCAGGAGCACGAGACGCTCGACCCGGACCGCACGGTCCTGGAGAACATGCGCTCCGCCGCGCCCGACATGGACCTCGTCGAGGTCCGCAAGGTGCTCGGCTCGTTCCTGTTCTCCGGCGACGACGTCGACAAGCCGGCCGGTGTCCTCTCCGGCGGTGAGAAGACCCGTCTGGCCTTGGCCACCCTGGTGGTCTCCTCGGCGAACGTCCTTCTGCTGGACGAGCCCACCAACAACCTCGACCCGGCCAGCCGCGAGGAGATCCTCGGCGCGCTGCGCACCTACAAGGGCGCCGTCGTCCTGGTCACCCACGACGAGGGCGCGGTGGAGGCGCTGCAGCCGGAGCGGATCATCCTGCTCCCGGACGGTGTCGAGGACCTGTGGGGCTCGGACTACGCGGATCTCGTCGCCCTGGCTTGATCGAATGGATGATCCAGCGGTATGGATCATTCGGCCGATCCGTGATCCATCATCTGTGTGAGATCTCCTCGTATCGAGGTGTGCCCTACACGTATCTGGCGGCCGGTTCCTCCCTGTCCGGAGGGCCGGCCGTTCTGCGTCTCTGACCTGCGGATTTCCTGGCGAGCCGGTTCGATCCTGCGAACGGCGGCACGCGGAATATCAGCTTCCGATTGTGTGGACGCGCTCCTGTCGTCACAACGGTGTCGCACAGACCTTGCCGAATGGGTGGCCAACCCGCGCCGGAGGGGTGATCATGAGGAGACCAGAGCGCACTTCCCATGAGGAGGCACGGGTGGCCGAGACTCTGAAGAAGGGCAGCCGGGTGACCGGCGCCGCGCGCGACAAGCTCGCGGCAGACCTGAAGAAGAAGTACGACGCCGGTGCGAGCATCCGGGCGTTGGCCGAGGAGACCGGCCGCTCGTATGGCTTTGTGCACCGCATGCTCAGCGAGTCGGGCGTCACGCTCCGCGGACGTGGCGGGGCTACCCGGGGCAAGAAGGCTCAGACGGCCTGATCCCCGGGCGGCCCCACGGCTCCGATGGTGGCCACCCGGTCGGCCGACCGGCCGGGCGGGTGGTTACTGTGCAGTCACTTACGGATGGCCCGCAGGGGCATCCAACGATGGTTGCCCACGTGGGCATCCACAGTGACCGCACGCATCGGAGGCGCCCCATGGCCACGCCCGGCCCGGAACTCGTTCCCCTGCTCGACCAGGACGGCGTACGGCTCACCGTCGACGGCGCGATCGCCACGGTGACGCTGACCAATCCGGCCAAGCGCAACGCGCAGAGCCCCGCCATGTGGCGGACGCTCGCCCAGGCCGGCCGGCGGCTGCCGGGCTCCGTCCGGGTGGTCGTGCTGCGCGGTGAGGGCCAGTCCTTCTCCGCCGGGCTCGACCGGCAGATGTTCACGCCCGAGGGGATCGAGGGCGAGCCGTCGTTCGTCGACCTCGCCCGCAGCAGCGACGCCGACCTGGACGCGTCCATCGCCGCGTTCCAGGAGGCGTTCACCTGGTGGCGGCGTAACGACGTCGTGTCCATCGCCGCCGTGCAGGGGCATGCCATCGGGGCGGGCTTCCAGCTCGCACTCGCCTGTGACCTGCGCGTCGTCGCGGACGACGTGCAGTTCGCCATGCGCGAGACCAGCCTCGGGCTGGTGCCCGACCTGACGGGCACGCATCCGCTCGTCGCGCTGGTCGGTTACGCCCGGGCGCTGGAGATCTGCGCGACCGGGCGCTTCGTGGCGGCCGAGGAAGCGGTGGCCTGCGGCCTGGCCAACCTCGCCGTGCCCGCCGACCAGCTCGACGGCGCGGTCAAGGACCTGGCCGCCGCCCTGCTTGCCGCGCCCCGCGACGCGGTCATCGAGACCAAGGCCCTGCTGCGCGGCGCCGCCGACCGTACCTACGACGAACAGCGCGCGGCCGAACGCCAGGCCCAGGCCCGCCGCCTGCGCGACCTGGCCGGCATGGGCGAGTGACCACGAAACCTCACCCGATCGCCGCACGGGGCACCGCCACGGCCGGCTGACCGGGCGGGCCGCGGTGCCGTCCCGCCCGACGGCGGGCCGTACCGGGTTTCGCCGCGCCGGCTGACCGGGCGGGCCGTATCGGGTGCCGCCGCCGTCGGCTGTCCGGCGGGCCGCTGTGCCGCCTCACCCGATCGGCGTAGCCGGTGCCGCCGCGGTCGGCTGAGCCGGCGCCGCTGCGGCGGGGCCTCAGCCGACCGCCGTGACCAGTACCGCCACCGTCGGGCGGTCCGGCAGTGCCTGGGCCACCGCCGCGCGGACGGCCCGGGCCACGTCCACGGGGCGGTGGCCGGTGCGTACGGCGATCTCCACGCGTGCGTGGCGGTGCGGCAGGGTCGCGCCGTCCTGCGCGCGTTCCTCCAGGTGTACCGGACGGCCCAGCCCGCCCAGTGCACCGGCGAGCCCTGCCACGCCCGGCACCGCGAGAGCCGCCGCGGCGGCACGCGCCTCATCGGGACCCGTCGTGTCGCCGCCCGCGCCGCCTTCGTAACCGCGGGGCGCCTCCGCGGGCGCCGGCCCGGCCACGGGCTGCACGGCCTCGTCCAGCAGGGCGACCACCCGCAGGTCCACCTCCGCGACCGTCAGCCCCAGCCCGTCCCGCGCGGCCGTCCCGAGCACCGCCCGCACCCGGTCCGCGGTCACCGGCAGCGGCTCGGCCACCGTCGCGGAGAACTCCGCCGTCACCCGCAGCGGCCCCGGCGGCAGGGCGCTCGGCGGCGGCGGTACGACCGGCTCGGCCACGTCCGCCGGATCGGCGAGCGCGACGCGCACCGCCCCCAGCAGTACACCCGGCAGGCCCATCGCGGCCCGCGCAAGAAACGCCTGCGCCGCGGCCTCCGCCAGCCACGCGCCGTCGCGCGCCTCCCCGAGAGGCAGCAGTCTGCCGAGGCCCAGCCGCTGCCGCACGTCCCACGTCCACCGATCCGCTGTCATTCCTCCAGCCTGCCGCATCGCGGGCGCGCGATCGCGTAACCGCACTTACGGTGGTCGAAGGACGACGATGCGGAAGGACACGGCGATGAGCGACATGACGGCCGGAACCCGGACAAGCACGTCCGAGATTCGCAAGGAACCGCAGACCACCCGTCGCGGTGGCGGTGACCCCGGCAGCCGCGGCAAGACGACGATCGCGGACGGCGTCGTCGAGAAGATCGCAGGTCTCGCGGCCCGCGACGTACCGGGCGTGTACGCGATGGGCAGCGGTCTGTCCCGCACCATCGGCGCCGTGCGCGACCGCGTACCGGGCGGCTCCAAGTCCGTGACCCGGGGCGTGAAGGCAGAGGTCGGAGAGGTACAGACCGCGCTCGATCTGGAGATCGTCGTCGAGTACGGCGTGTCGATCTCGGAGCTCTCGCGCGATGTGCGGGAGAACGTCATCGCGGCCGTCGAGCGGATGACGGGCCTGGAGGTCGTCGAGGTCAACATCGCCGTCAGCGATGTGAAGCTCCCCGAGGAGGAGGACGAGGAGCCCGAGCAGCCCCGTATCCAGTGACGGCACCCGAGCGGGTCGTCGAGCAGGCTGACAAGCTGAGGAGCACAGCATGAGCATGGCCGTGGCCGGCATGATCGCCGGCATGGCACTGGCCTTCGCCGGATACTTCGGCGGCTTCGGCGCCTTCGTGCTGGTGGCGGCCCTGGGCGCCATCGGCTTCGTGGTCGGCCGGTTCGCCGAGGGAGATCTCGACATCGGCGACCTCTTCCGCACGCGCAGCGACCGGCGGCGGTGACGCCCGTGACCAGTGGGGCCGGTGAGCTCCGTAGACCCCGGGGCGCCGTGCTGCCCGGCGAGCGCGGCGCGACACGGATCGCGGACCGGGTCGTGGCGAAGGTCGCCGCGCAGGCGGCGCGCGAGGCGATCGGCACGCTGCCCGAGGACGCCGCGACCCCGCACGCCACGGTGGTCGTCCGCCACAACGCCGCCCATCTGCGCGTCCACCTCGAACTCGACTACCCCACCGACATCGGCGCCCGCTGCCGCGCGGTGCGCGGCCATGTCGCCGAGCGGGTGGGCACGTTGGTGGGCATGGACGTTCCGGAGGTCGCCGTCCACGTCGAACGGCTGCACCTGGCGCCGGCGTACGCCACGCCACAGGGGAGGACGTCATGAGTGAACCCGAGGGGGCCACCCAGCGGCTGCCCGTACTGGAGAAGGCCGAGCCCGCCCCCGACGAGGGCGGGCACCCCCACGCGCGTCGCTTCTGGTCGGCCCGCCGCGTCCCGGCCGGCATCGTCGCCGCGCTGCTCGTGGGCGGCTTCGGCCTCTTCCTGTACGACATCTGCGCCGTCCGGGCCGGCCATTCGGCGATGCGCTGGCGCCGGGTCCTCGCCCACCAGCTCGCCACGCGGCCCCTGGACGACGTCTGGGTGCGTGTCGGCGCGGGGGTCGCCGCGGCCCTCGGGCTGTGGCTGATCGTGCTGGCCCTCACGCCCGGCCTGCGGGCCCTGCTGCCGATGCGCCGCACGCACCCCGACGTGCGCGCCGCACTGACCCGGGACGCGGCCGCCCTGGTGCTGCGCGACCGGGCGATGGAGGTGTCCGGCGTGCAGTCGGCGCGGGTGCGGGTGCGCCGCAGGAAAGCGAACGTCCGGGCGATGTCGCACTTCCGTGAACTGGACGACGTGCACGCCGACCTGGACGAGGTGCTCGGCGACGCGGTGCGCGGACTGGGCCTCGCCCGGCCGCCCCGTCTCGCCGTGCGCGTCCGGCGGCCCGGACGCAAGGGGTGAACCGCATGCTCACCACCGTCAACCGCGTGCTGCTCGCGCTGGCCGGACTGGTGCTCCTGGCACTGGGCGGCGCGGTCCTCGCCGTGGGGCTGGGCGCGTCCGCCCCGTCCTGGTGGATCCACGCCGACCGGCACGACGTGCTGCTCAGCGACGCCGAACGCACCCGCTGGCGGGACGCCGGCTGGTGGTGGCCGGTGGTCATCGCCGCGCTCGCCGTCCTGCTCCTGCTCGCCCTGTGGTGGCTCACCGCGGTGCTGCGCCGCCACAGGCTCGCCGAGGTCCTCGTCGACACCGGTGACGGTGAGGGCGCGCGGCTGCGTGGCCGGGCACTGGAGCGCGTCCTCGTCGGCGACGCGGGCACGCTGGACGGCGTCGCCCGCGCGCACGCCCACCTCAGGGGCCACCGCACCGCGCCCTCGGCGCGCATCCGGGTCCACCTGGAACCGCACGTGGACCCGGAGACTGCCCTGAACCACCTCACCGCCCGGACCCTCACCCACGCCCGCGACGCGACGGGCCTGACCTCCCTGCCCGCCGAAGTACGGCTACGGGGCGTCAGACACGGCGCGGAGCGGGTCAGCTGAGCCGGGGCGCCCGGTGGTTCAGAACCCGTGCCGTGTGCCGCCGTCCACCGGCAGCATCACACCGGTGACGTAGGAGGCCGCCGGGGAGAGCAGGAACGCCGCCGCGCGGCCGAACTCCTCCGGCGCGCCGTAGCGGCGCAGCGGGATGCGCGACTCACTCGCCGCCCGCGTCGCCTCCGGGTCGGCCGACAGGGCGTCCAGCTCCCGCACCCGGTCGGTGTCGATACGCCCCGGCAGCAGCCCCACGACGCGGATGCCGCGCGGCCCCAGTTCGTCCGCCAGGGACTTGGCGAACCCGGCCAGGCCCGGCCGCAGCCCGTTGGAGATGGTCAGCCCCGGGATCGGCTCGTGCACCGACCCGGACAGTACGAAGCCGATGACGCCGCCCTGCTCCAGTTCGGCCGCCGCGGTCCGCGCCAGCCGTACCGCGCCGAGGAACACCGAGTCGAAGGCGGCCCGCCACTGCTCGTCGGTGTTGTCGGCGACGAAGCCGGGCGGCGGTCCGCCGACGCTGACGACCATGCCGTGGAAGCCGCCGAAGTGTTCGCGCGCGGCGGCGACGAGCCGCTCGGGCGCGTCGGCGTCGGCGTTGTCCACGGCCACCCCGACCGCGTGCGCGCCCAGTTCGGCGGCCGCGTCCGCGACCCGCTTCTCGTCCCGCCCGGTGATCACGACCTTCGCGCCGTCGGCGAGCAGCTCCCGCGCGGTGGCGTTGCCCAGCCCGCGCGTGGCCCCGGTGACGACGTACACCCGGTCCTTCAGTCCAAGATCCATGGCCCCTATCCTGCCTGCTGCCCGCCGAAGAGGGCGAGGGCGGTGCTGACCAGACCGATGTGGCTGAACGCCTGCGGGAAGTTGCCCAGCTGGCGGCGGCCGGCCGGGTCGTACTCCTCGGACAGCAGCCCCACGTCGTTCGCCACGCCCACCAGGCGTTCGAACAGTTCCCGCGCCTCCTCCGTACGGCCGCTCGCGTGCAGGGCGTCCGCCAGCCAGAACGAGCACGCCAGGAACGTGCCCTCGTCGCCGGGCAGCCCGTCCACGGTGGTCCCGTCGGTGGTGTAGCGGCGCACGAAGCCGTGGTGGCCGAGCTCCTCGCGGATGGCCTCGATCGTGCCGAGCACGCGCGGATCGTCCGGCGGCAGGAAGCCCACGCGCGGGATGAGCAGCAGCGCGGCGTCCAGTTCCCGTGAGCCGTAGTACTGGGTGAAGGTGTTGCGCTGCTTGTCGAACCCTTTCTCGCACACCTCGCGGTGCACCTCGTCGCGCATCGCCCGCCAGCCGTCGAGGTCGCCGTCGAGCTCCTTGTGGGTCTGCAGCGTGCGCACGGCCCGGTCGGCGGCGACCCACACCATCACCTTGGAGTGCACGAACTGCTTGCGTCCGCCGCGCACCTCCCAGAGCCCCTCGTCGGGCCGGTGCCACTGGTCGCGCAGCCAGTCCAGCAGGGAGCGCTGGATCGCCCACATGTGCGGCTTGGTGGACAGCCCCGCGCGGCGGGCCAGCCAGAGGGAGTCCATCACCTCGCCGTACACGTCGAGCTGCAGCTGCCTGACCGCGTCGTTACCGATGCGCACGGGCGTGGAGCCGGCGAAGCCGGACAGCCAGGGCAGCTCCACCTCCGGCAGCCGCCGCTCACCCGCCAGCCCGTACATGATCTGCAGGTCGGCCGGGTCGCCGGCGACCGCGCGCAGCAGCCAGTTGCGCCACTCCTCCGCCTCGTGCCGGTAACCGGCCGACAGCAGCGCGCCCAGGGTGAGGGTGGAGTCGCGCAGCCAGCTGTAGCGGTAGTCCCAGTTGCGCACGCCGCCGATCTCCTCCGGCAGCGAGGTCGTCGGCGCGGCGACGATGCCGCCGGTGGGGGCGTAGGTGAGCGCCTTGAGGGTGATCAGCGAGCGGACCACGGCGTCGCGGTGCGGGCCGTCGTAGCGGCACCGGGCCACCCAGCTGCGCCAGTCGCGCACGCTGGCGCGCAGCACCTCGTACGGGTCGATCTGCCGGGGCCGCGGCTCGTGCGAGGGGTGCCAGGTCAGCACGAACGCGACCGACTCGCCCTTGCCGACGGTGAACTCCGAGTGGGTGGAGAAGTCCTCGCCCCAGGTCCGCACGGACGGCTCGCTGCGCAGCCACACCGAGTCCGGTCCGGCGACGGCCACCCGGTGGTCGCGGGAGCGGCGCATCCACGGCACGACCGAGCCGTAGTCGAAACGGATCCGCAGCGTGCCGCGCATGGTGACCCGGCCGTCCAGGCCCTCGACGATGCGGACCAGGTCGGGCGCGCGGTCGCGCTGCGGCATCAGGTCGGTGACCCGCACGCGGCCGTCGGGGGTGTCCCACTCGGTGTCGAGGACGAGGGTGTCGCGACGGTAGGCGCGGCGGGTGCAGGGGCCGTCGACGCCTTTCGGAGCGAGACGCCAGTGGCCGTTGTCCTCGTCGCCGAGGAGCCTGGCGAAGCAGGCGCCGGAGTCGAAGCGGGGCAGGCAGAGCCAGTCCACGGAGCCGTCGCGCCCCACCAGGGCCGCGGTCTGCTCGTCGCCGATCAGGGCGTAGTCCTCGATGCGGGCTTGCACGCAGTTCCGGGTTCCCGCGCGGGGATCACGGCAATCAACGGGTGCGCCCGGGGGAGTGAGGGCCCGGCCCCGGCAGGTGTCCGCGCGGTCACACCGTGGCGGGTTCGGCCTCCTCCGCCGTCTCCTGCGCGGCCTTCTGCGCCCGCTCCCGGATCTCGCGGCGGGCCATGACGACCCAGCCGACGGGGACACAGGCGGAGAACAGCCACCACTGGATGGCGTAGGCATAGTTCAGCGCGGAGTCCTCCATGCCGGGCTTGCCGATCAGCTCGGGCGTGCCGCCCTTGGGCTCGGGGGTGCTCAGCACGAGGTAGCCGCCGACCACCTGCGCGCCCAGGCGCCGGGCCTCCTGCTCGCTGTTGATCAGCATGATCTGCCGGTCCGGCAGCCCCTTGACGTCCTTGATGCCGCTGGCCGCGGTCGTCTCGTCGGGCATCAGCCGCCCGGTGACGGTCGTCTCTCCGCCGGGCGGGGCGGGGATCTTCGGGAACGCGGTCTGGGTCGGGCCGTCGGCGGGGATCCAGCCCCGGTTGACCAGGACGACCTTGCCGTCGTGCAGCACGAAGGGGGTGAGGACGTGGAAACCGACCTCGCCGTCGGCGTTGACCCGCCGCCGGACGACGACCTCACGCTCGGGCTCGAAACGGCCCGTCGCGGTCACGTTGCGGTAGCGCTGGTCGGTGGTCACGCTGTGCCCCGGGGAGGTCAGCCGCTCCACGGGCACCGGCTTCGAGCCGAGTGCGTCGGACACCAGCTGGTTGCGGGCGCTGCGCTCCTCGTAGCGGTGCATCTGCCAGAAGCCCAGCTTGATCATCGTGGGGATGAGCAGCAGAGCGACCAGCGTGAGGATCACCCATTGCCGGGTCAACAGGAAGCGGTACACCCCACGACGGTACAACTCGGGCCGTGGGGTGCTCGCACAGGGGGTGTGCCGAGGGCGTGCTCCGGGAGGTGCTCCTGCGCCGGCTCAGACCCGGTCGACGATGCCCGCCCTTCCCTCCGCGCGGGCGCAGTGGGCGCCGCAGTACCAGTGGCCCTCGACCTCCACGCCCTGACCGATGATCTGCACACGACAGTGTTCGCAGATGGGGGCCATGCGGTGGATCGCGCAGGAGAAGCAGTCGAAGACGTGCACCGCGCCCTGGGCGTGGACCTCGAAGGTCATTCCGTAGTCATTGCCGCAAACTTCGCATCTCGCCATGGGCCACAGGGTGGGCCGTCGGCCGGACGCGGGCGAGCGGGCGCCGGGCGAGTCGCGCGGCAATCACCCGTCCGCACCGGTCGCGGGGGGCTGCGGCTCCAGCTGCCCCGCCCCGCGGTGGCCACTCCGGGGTGACCCGCGCGCTGCCGGGGCCTCTTCGGGGTGACCGGGCCGCCGTGGCCCTTCTCCGGATGGCCGGCGTCATGACCGCCCCGCCAGCCGCCGGCGTCTCGCCTTACGCCGGCGCCCCGCCCTAGGCAGGACGCCGGCGCTCCGCCTTACGCCGGCGTCCCGCCCTCCGCCGGCTCCACGTCGGCCAGCAGCTGGCCGAACGCCGCCTCGTCCACCACCGGCGTGCCGTACTGCCGGGCCTTGACCACCTTCGACGTGCCCGAATCGGGGTCGTTCGTGACCAGCAGGCTGGTCAGCCGGGAGAGGCTGGTCGCCACATGAAGCCCGGCCTCGACCGCCCGGTCCTCCAGCAGCTCCCGGTCGGTCGAGGTGTCACCGGAAAAGGCGATCCGCATTCCCTGCTTGAGCCTTTTGCCCTCTTCATACCGGCCCGGGTTGGGATAGGGGCATGCGGGCCTTTTGCGGGACGGACGCCAACTGCCCGAGCCCTGGCCGCCGTAGCCGTAGGAGCCGCCCGGCTGCCGCCCGATCAGCGGCGCGGGCCCGTCCCGCCACTCCGTCAGCGGCCGGCACTCCTGCAGCGGCAGCCGCGCCCCGCTCGCCGCCGCGGCCTTCAGGCTCGGCCGGAACGCCTCCGCCAGCACGCGCGCGTCGTCCAGCGCGTGGTGCGCCCGCTGCTGGACGACACCGAAGTGGGCGGCCAGCGTCTCCAGCTTGTGGTTGGGCAGCGGCAGCCCCAACTCCTTGGACAGCGCGATGGTGCACAGCCGCTGCCGCACCGGCGCCTCGCTCTCGGCGCGCGCGTACTCCCGCGCGATCATCTGCCAGTCGAAGACCGCGTTGTGCGCCACCAGCACCCGCCCGGACAGCCGCGCCGCGAACTCCTCGGCGACGTCCTGGAACAGCGGCGCCCCCTCGAGGACGTCGCTCGTCAGGCCGTGGATCCACACCGGCCCGGGGTCGCGCTCGGGGTTGACCAGCGTGTACCAGTGGTCCTGGACCTCGCCGCGAGCGTCCAGCCGGTAGACGGCCGCGGAGATGATGCGGTCGTCGCGGGCCAGGCCGGTGGTCTCCACGTCAACGACCGCGTATCCCTGGGGATACGCGGTCGGCCACTCGGTGGGGGAGGAGACTGCGGTCGCGAGGTCTTCGAGCATGGTTCACGAGGATACGGGCCGCCACTGACAGCACCGTCCGTCAGGTCCGCCCGCGGCCAAGCGGATTCGCCCCACCGGCGTGCCCGATACGTCCCCTCTTCTTCCGAAACGCCGCAGCTTCCGCCGCGTTCGCCCGCCGCGGCGGCCCGGCGGGTCGGCGTTCCCGCCCGCCGCGCCGGCTGCCATGCTCCCGATGTGACCGACTCCAACCATGACGAAGCCCACGGCGGCGCCCTCGGGGAGCGGCTGAACTGGCTGCGGGCGGCGGTGCTGGGGGCCAACGACGGCATCGTGTCGACCGCCGGTCTCGTCGTCGGCGTGGCCGGAGCCACCGACGACCGCGCGGCCCTGCTGACGGCCGGCCTGGCCGGGCTGCTCGCCGGGTCCATGTCGATGGCGGCAGGCGAGTACGTGTCGGTGTCCACCCAGCGCGACTCCGAGCTGGCCGCGCTCGCCCTGGAGAAGCGGGAGTTGAAGGAGCAGCCGGAGGCGGAGCTGGAGGAGCTGGCCCAACTCCTCGAGGAACGCGGGCTGTCGTACCAGGTGGCCCGGGAGGCGGCCGAGCAGCTGACCGAACGGGACGCGTTGCGCGCGCACGCGCGTGTGGAGCTCGGCATCGACCCCGACGCGCTGACCAACCCCTGGCACGCGGCGTGGGCGAGCTTCTTCGCGTTCACCGTGGGCGCGCTGCTGCCGCTGCTCGCCATCGTGCTGCCGCCCGCCGACTGGCGGCTCGCCGTCACGGTCGTCTCCGTCCTGGCCGCCCTGGTGCTCACCGGGTGGAGCAGTGCCCGCCTGGGTGCGGCGCGTCCGGGGAGGGCCGTGCTGCGCAACGCCGCGGGCGGTGCCCTGGCGATGGGCGTGACCTACGCGGCGGGGGCGCTGCTGGGGGCGGCCGGGGTCTGACGGGACGGGGCGGTGGCCCCGACGGGCGGGCGGCGAGGTGACCCCGTCAGCCGGGCGGGGTCCACCCCGAGCACGTACGGCATGGCGCGATCCGCACGTTTCCGTTCCGCAGGACCGGCTCACGTCCAGTGGGCTGGATCGGCGCCCCACGGGCCGGCGGGCCGGGCCCAGTCGGTGGGCCCGCCCGCGAACGACACGGCGGGCCGTGCGTAGCGCAGCCGGCCCAGCGCGCTGTCGGCTTCGGCGAGCCACGGCCCGGGCCCCTCGTACGTCTCGGGCGACCCGGCCGGCGCGTCGCGGACACCGTCCGTGAGCCAGGCCGCCGTGCGCGCCAGCGCCACCCGCACGCACCGGCTGCCGCCCTGCTGCGTCTGCTCCGTCACCGCCCGCAGCACGGCCGCCGCGAGCAGATACCCGGTGCCGTGGTCGAGCGCCTGCGCGGGCAGCGCCCCCGGCTCCGCGGCCGACCCCTCGGTGACCGCGATGCCGGTCGCGACCTGCACCAGGCTGTCGAAACCGCGCCGCGCGGCCCACGGCCCGTGCGCACCCCAAGCCGAGACCTGCGCCACCACGATCCCGGGCCGGCGGGCGGCGAGCGCCCGCGGAGACAGTCCGAACCGGTCGAGGGCGCCGGGACGGTAGCCGGTGACGACGACGTCTGCTCCCGCCAGCAGGTCTTCCAACGCCGCACGGTCGGTCGCCAGGTCCAGCAGTGCCGAACGCTTGCCGAAGCCGGTGTCGGCGTGCTGGTCGGCCGGTTCGGGCAGCCAGGGGGCGTCGATCCGGAGCACGTCGGCGCCGAGCAGGGCGAGGGTGCGGGTGGCGACGGGCCCGGCGAGGACCCGGGTGAGGTCGAGCACGCGCAGCCCGGCGGCGGGCAGCAGGGGAGTGCCGGTGAGTGGCGCGAGCACGCGCGTGGGGGAGTCGTCCAGCCGCTCCCGCTCGACCAGGGGCCGCCCCGAGAGGGCGGCGGCCTGCGGATGACGGGCCCACTCCTCGGGGGTGCGCAAGGCGACGGCGAGCCCCCCGGCGGTGTACACGCTCTCCTCGATCTCGGCGGCGGACCGCCCGGCGAGCACGGCCTGTACGGCGCTCACGTCCTCGGGGACCTCGCCCAGCGCGGCGAGCAGCCGGGCGCGGTGGTGCGGGTAGTTGGCGTGCGTACGCACCCAGCCGTCGGCCGTGCGCCACAGCCGCGACAGCGGCGCGAACGAGACCGGCGCCCGCCCGTCGACGCGCAGCAGCCGCTCACTGCCGAACGCGGCGGCCACGGCACCGTCGTCCACCCGCACGGCCGGCACGTCAGACAGTCCGGCCCGGCGCGCGCCCAGTTCGGCGGCGGCCAGCGCGCATGCCCCGACGCACGCGCGTGCCAGCTCCCGTACGGGAAGGCGCGCCGTCAGCGCGCCCTCCCGCACCACGGTGGACGTCCGCGCGACCAGGGCGGGATCGCCGCCCAGCGCGGACCACGCGGACTCGATGTCAGTCATGACTGCACTATGCAGTATTGACTGAATCAATATGCGGTAGGGGATGACCTTGATCCCCTACCGTTGATCGCCTACTTGGTGACCGCGTCCAGTGCGTCCGCCATGCCCCAGCCGTAGAAGCCGTTCCGGTTCTTCGTGCCCTCGCACACCGCGTCGACCTTGCCGTCGGCGTCGATGTCGTAGGGGTCCGTGCACGGCGTGGCGTCGGCCTCGGCGTACAGCAGGGCCTTGACCAGGGCCGGCGAGGCGTGCGGGTGGGTCGACTTGATCAACGCGGCCACACCCGCGACATGCGGCGTCGCCATCGACGTACCCGCCATGTAGCCCCACTTGCCGCCGGGCAGCGTGCCCAGGATCAGGCCGCTCGTGGCCGGCGGGGCCGGGGTCTGGTAGCGGGTCGAGTCGCCACCGGGGGCGGCTATGTCGATCACGCCCAGGCCGTAGTTGGAGAACGACGACTTGAGCCCCTTGGCACCCGTCGCCGCCACCGTCACCACACCCGGCAGCTGGGTCGGGATGTCGAAGCACTTCGACGGGTCGATCACCCGGTCACCGGGGGTGGAGTCGTTCGGCGAGACCGGGTCGGTGATCTCGTCGGCCGCGAGGTCGTAGCTCTCGTTGCCCGCCGCGGCGACGTTCACCGCACCCTTCTTCTCCGCGTACCGCGACGCGCGCGTGACGGCCTCCACCAGCGCCTTCTGATCCGGGTCGTCGGCGCAGTTGAAGTACCACGGGTCGGTGTAATAGCTGTTGTTCGTGACGTCGACGCCGTGCTCGGCCGCCCAGACGAAACCGCAGACGACCGCCTCCGTGTAGAAGAAGCCGTCCGGGTTGCCCACCTTGATGCCGGCGACCTTGACACCCGGCGCGACCCCGGTCATGCCGACGCCGTTCTTGGCCGCGGCGATCTCCCCGGCCACATGCGTGCCGTGCGGGCTCTCCGCCGCGCTCGGCCGCCACGCCCCGTCGGCGGTGTCCGGCTTGCCCGACACACAGTTGACGGACGCGGCCCGGTCGAAGTTGGGCGCGATGTCCGGGTGGGTGTCGTCGACCCCGGTGTCGATCACCGCGACGGTGACGTCCCGGCTGCCCAGCGTCTTCTCGTGCGCCTTGTCCGCCTTGATGGCCGGCAGATCCCACTGCAACGGCTCCAGCGGGTCCTGCCCGGCGCCGGCCTGCGCGGCGGCGACCTCCTGGGCACTGAGCACCTGCGGAGCGCCCATGTCGCCCGTGGACTGGGCCGGCAGCGGCGCGGTGCGCGTGGCGCCCGCCGACTGCACACCGGGCACCTCGCGCACGGTCTTGGCGAAGTCGGCGTTCGAGGAGTGGACGACGATCACGCCGATCTGGTCGTACGACGTCACGATCGTGCCGCCGGCCTCGGTGATGGCCTGCTTCACGTGCGCCGAGACGCCGTGCCCCGGCGGGACGTTGACGACATAGCTGAGCGCGGCCGAGGCGGCGGCCACGGGCGCCGGCTGCTGCGGCGCGGCCGAGGCGGTGACGTTCGGCAGGAACGCCAGAGCGGTGGCCAGGGCCATGCCGGCCGGGATCGCCACGAGGCGGCGGTGGCGCGGGTGGGGCGCTGTCATGGTGTGAGGATCTCCAGTTCGTTCGCGGTACGAGCGGGCCGTGCGGAAGTGCCGCAGGGATCCGGTCACTTGACAGCGCGCAGCGCGTCGACGACGCCGAAGCCGTAGAAGCCGTTGACACGCTCGCCGCCCACGCAGGTCGCGTCCACCACGCCGTCGCCGTCACCGTCGTACGGCTCGGCCGGGCAGCCCGGGTTGTCCGCCTGCGCCTTGAGCAGCGCCTGCAGCTGGGCCGGGGTCGCGTGCGGGTGCGCGGACTTCAGCAGCGCGGCCACACCGGCCACGTGCGGGGAGGCCATCGAAGTGCCCTGGAGGAAGCCGTACTGGTTGCCCGGCATCGTCGACAGGATGCGGCCGTTCTTCGACGGGGTGTCCGGGATCTGGTACTTGTCACCGCCCGGCGCCGCCACGTCCACCACACCCAGGCCGTAGCTGGAGTAGTACGACTTGGTGCCCTTGACGCCGGTCGCGCTCACGGTGACCACGCCGGGCAGCTGGGTCGGCACGTCGAAGCACTCGTGCGGGTTCACCGTCCGGGTCACCGGCGTCGCGTCGTCCGGGCTGGAGTCGTCCACCAGCGCGTCGGAGTCCAGGTCGTCGTTGGAGTTGCCCGCCGAGGCGACGTTGAGGGTGCCCTTGCGCTGGGCGTACAGCTGGGCCCTGTTGACCGCGTCCACGATGGCCCGCTGGTCGGGGTCGTCCATGCAGTTGTACAGCCACGGATCAACGTAGTAGCTGTTGTTGGTGACCTCCACCCCGTGGTCGGCCGCGAACACGAACGCGCAGACCACGTTCTCCGGGTAGAACAGACCGTCCTTCGGGTCGCTCACCTTGATGCCGGCGACCTTCACACCCGGTGCGACACCGGCCACCCCGATGCCGTTGCGGGCCGCGGCGATCTCACCGGTGACATGGGTGCCGTGGTAGTCCTCGGCCGGGTTGTACGGCCGCCAGGCGCCCTCGCTGGTGTCCGCGACACCGCCGACGCAGTTGGCCGACTGGGACCGGGAGAAGTTCGGCGCGAGGTCGGGGTGGGTGTCGTCCACACCGGTGTCGATGACCGCGACGGTGACGTTCCGGCTGCCCGGGTCGGTCTTCGCCGCCTTGTCGGCGCCGATCGCGCGCAGGTCCCACTGGTCGGCCTCCAGCGGCTCCTCGCCCGCCGAAGCGCCCTGCGTGACCTTCGCGGCCTCGGCCTTCGACAGGTACTGCACCGCGCCCTCTTCGGTGGTGCCCGCCGCGCTCAGCGGGGCCGTGCGCGTGGCACCCGCCGACTGCACGCCGCGCACCGCGCGTATCTCCTTGCCGAAGTCCGGGTTGGCCGAGTGCACGACGAAGACGCCTATGCGCGCGTACGTCGCCACGACGGTCCCGCCGTGCGCGGTGATCGCCTGCCGCACCGACTCGATCGTGCGGTGGTCGGTCCGCGTGTTGACGACGTACGCCAGCGTTCCGGCCGTGCTCGCCTCGGCCGTGGTCGCGGCGTGCGGCGCCGCCGACGCCACCGACGGCAGGAAGCCGAGCGAGGCGGTCAGCGACATCACGACGGGCACCGCGAGGGCGAGACGGCGTCTGGAGCGCAGATGAGCCATGGGGTCTCCACATCATCCGGAAAACGACACCGGCCCGAGACACAGGTGGTCCTCGGGCAGGTACATGACGGGTGGTGCAGGCCGAAGCTATCCCGCCACCTCGACGGCCAGCAATGACCTATGGCGTTGCGGATGAAAGAAAAACCGCGCACTGAACCGGTCCTCGCCCCGCGCCGTGCCGTTGTACAGGGAGCCCCCCGCAGTGCCGGGAGCCCCGGCCGCAACCGTCCGCGACGCGAGGAGAACCAGGTGGCCACCGAGACACCACCCCCCTCCGAAACCCCCACCGCGCTCCCCGCCACAGAGGAGTTCGTCCATATGCAGGCCAGCACGGAGTTCCGTGAACTGCGCCGCTCACACCGCTCCTTCGCCTTCCCGCTCACCGTCGCGTTCATCGCCTGGTACCTGCTGTACGTCCTGCTGTCCAACTACGCGGGCGACTTCATGGGCACCCAGCTCGTCGGCAACATCAACGTCGCCCTCGCGCTCGGCCTCGCCCAGTTCCTCACCACGTTCCTCATCGCCTGGTGGTACGCCCGGCATGCCGCCGCCAAGCTCGACCCCAAGGCGGAGGCCATCAAGTCCCGTATGGAGGACCGGACATGAGCCCCGCGATCGCCCACGCCGCGCTGACCCCGCTCGCGGCGGGCGAGGCGAGCGAACACCGGACGCTGATCATCACCCTGTTCGCCGTCTTCGTCGCAGCGACCCTCGTCATCACCGTCTGGGCCGGCCGGCAGACCAAGGACGCCGCCGACTTCTACGCCGGCGGCCGGCAGTTCACCGGCTTCCAGAACGGCCTCGCCGTCTCCGGCGACTACATGTCCGCCGCGTCCTTTCTCGGCATCGCCGGCGCCATCGCCCTCTTCGGCTACGACGGCTTCCTGTACTCCATCGGCTTCCTCGTCGCCTGGCTGGTCGCCCTGCTGCTGGTCGCCGAGCCGCTGCGCAACTCCGGCCGCTACACCATGGGCGACGTGCTCGCCTACCGGATGCGCCAGCGCCCGGTCCGCACGGCCGCCGGCACCTCCACCATCGTCGTGTCGATTTTCTACCTGCTCGCGCAGATGGCCGGGGCCGGCGTGCTGGTGTCGCTGCTGCTCGGCATCACCAGCGACGGCGGCAAGATCGGCATCGTCGCCCTGGTCGGCCTGCTGATGATCGTCTACGTCACGATCGGCGGGATGAAGGGCACCACCTGGGTGCAGATGGTCAAGGCGGTCCTGCTCATCGCGGGCGCCGTGCTGCTGACCTTCCTGGTGCTGCTGAAGTTCGACTTCAACGTCTCCGACCTGCTCGGCTCGGCCGCCGACAACAGCGGCAAGGGTGCCGCCTTCCTGGAGCCCGGCCTGAAGTACGGCGCCACCGGCACCACCAAGCTGGACTTCCTCTCCCTCGGCATCGCCCTGGTGCTGGGCACCGCCGGTCTGCCGCACATCCTGATCCGCTTCTACACCGTCCCCACCGCCAAGGCCGCCCGCAAGTCCGTCATCTGGGCCATCGGCCTGATCGGCGCCTTCTACCTGATGACCCTCGCCCTCGGCTTCGGCGCCGCCGCACTCATCAAGCCGGACGAGATCATCGCCTCCAACAAGGCCGGCAACACCGCCGCCCCGCTGCTCGCCCTGCACCTGGGCGGCACCGACTCCAGCTGGGGCGCGATCCTGCTGGCCTCCATCTCGGCGGTCGCCTTCGCCACCATCCTCGCCGTCGTCGCGGGCCTGACCCTGGCGTCCTCGTCGTCCTTCGCGCACGACATCTACGCCAACGTCATCAAGAAGGGCCAGGCCACCGAGAAGCAGGAACTGGGCGCGGCCCGCTGGGCCACGGTCGGCATCGGCGCGGTCTCCATCGTCCTCGGCGCCCTCGCCCGCGACCTCAACGTGGCCGGCCTGGTCGCCCTCGCCTTCGCGGTCGCCGCCTCGGCCAACCTGCCGACGATCCTCTACAGCCTGTTCTGGAAGCGGTTCACCACCGCCGGCGCCCTGTGGTCGATCTACGGCGGCCTGGTCACCGCGGTCGGCCTCGTGCTGTTCTCCCCGGTCGTCTCCGGCAAGCCGACGTCGATGTTCCCGGACGTCGACTTCCACTGGTTCCCGCTGGAGAACCCCGGCCTGATCTCCATCCCGGTCGGATTCCTGCTGGGCGTCGTGGGCACCCTGTTGTCGAAGGAGACCCCGGACACCGGCAAGTACGCCGAACTGGAGGTGCGCTCGCTGACCGGCACCGGAGCCCACTGAGCGCGCGCCTGGCACATCCTCCGAGCGGCCGTGGCGTGGGTGACTGGTAGGTACCTACGACACGGCCGCGTCTTACGTCGTGGGATCGGGCTGGTGTCGCTGTCAGTGCTGTCGCGTAGGCTCACACGTGACGACAGCTGTTGAGCTGAGGACCAGTGACAGGTACGACTGCTCCGTGACGAGGGAGGGGGCCCACGTGCTCATCGACACTTACGGCCGGGTGGCCACCGACCTGAGGGTCTCGCTGACCGACCGCTGCAACCTGCGGTGCACCTACTGCATGCCCGAAGAGGGTCTGCAGTGGCTGGCCAAGCCCGACCTGCTCACCGACGACGAGATCGTCCGCCTGATCGACATCGCGGTCACCTCCCTCGGTATCACCGAGGTCCGCTTCACCGGCGGTGAGCCCCTGCTGCGCCCGGGCCTGGTCGGCATCGTCGAGCGAGTCGCCGCACTCTCCCCGCGCCCGCAGATGTCCCTGACCACCAACGGCATCGGCCTCAAGCGCACCGCCGCCGCCCTGAAGGCGGCCGGCCTGGACCGGGTCAACGTCTCCCTCGACACCCTGCGCCCCGACGTCTTCAAGGCCCTCACCCGCCGCGACCGCCACAAGGACGTCCTCGAAGGCCTCGACGCCGCCCGCGACGCCGGCCTGACCCCCGTCAAGGTCAACACGGTGCTGATGCCGGGCCTGAACGGCGACGAGGCCCCCGACCTCCTCGCCTGGGCCGTCGAGCACGACTACGAGCTGCGGTTCATCGAGCAGATGCCGCTCGACGCCCAGCACGGCTGGAAGCGCGACGGCATGATCACCGCCGGGGACATCCTGACCTCGCTGCGCACTCGGTTCGAGCTGACCGCCGAAGGCCAGGAGAAGCGCGGCTCGGCCCCGGCCGAGCGCTGGCTCGTCGATGGCGGCCCGCATGTGGTGGGCGTCATCGCCTCCGTCACCCGCCCCTTCTGCGCCGCCTGCGACCGCACCCGTCTCACGGCCGACGGCCAGGTCCGCACCTGCCTGTTCGCCACGGAGGAGACGGACCTGCGCGCCGCCCTGCGCTCGGGCGCCCCCGACGAGGAGATAGCCCGCATCTGGCGCCTGGCGATGTGGGGCAAGAAGGCGGGAGCGGGCCTGGACGACCCGAGCTTCATCCAGCCGGACCGGCCGATGTCGGCGATCGGGGGGTAGCCACCCGGGCAGCCCAGGACGGGGCTCAGGCGCCCTCGGGGGCCTGCCACTCGTCGAACCTCACCACGTCCTTCAGGAAGCCCCGCACCCCGAGGAACTGGGCAAGGTGCTCCCGGTGCTCCTCGCACGCCAGCCACGTCTTGCGCCGCTCCGGCGTGTGGATCTTGGGGTTGTTCCACGCCAGCACCCACACGGCGTCGGCGCGGCAGCCCTTGGCGGAACAGATCGGGGTCTCGTCACTCACAGGTTCGTCTCACAGAAACAGGCGCACAAAAGGCGACGCCGAGCAGCCACGGGGGGAGCTGCCCGGCGTCGGTCCGTCGCTCCGACGGGGGATGCGGAGCGCGTACGCAGTATGTCACGACCCACAGGCCGCACGGCAGCGGAACAACAGGATTGATCTGAGCTTTTCTTGAGCTTCGCGCACAGGCCGCGCACAGCCGGCGCGCACCGTCCTCACACCTGCGGCTCGGGCGGCTCCTTGACGGCCCGCCCGGCCCGTTCCGCTCCCGGTTCCGCGCTGCCCTCGCCGAACGGATCCTCGTCCGGCAGCGGCGCGATCATCGTCCGGACGGGCGTCGTCAGGAACGTCGAGGGGAGCCCCGGTGCGTTCTCCCGCCCCGCGTTGGCGACCACCACCGCGATGTACGGCAGCACCGCGCCCAGGACCAGCGCCGCGATCGCGACGTAACGCTCCACGTTCCACAGGGAGACCGCGAGGATCACCGACAAGGTGCGGATCGTCATGGAGATGACATACCGCCGCTGCCGAGCGCGCACGTCATCCTGCAGCCCCGTGCGCGCTCCCGTGATCCGGAACACCTGGGTGTTGCCGCCGTCGTGCTGCAGCTTCCGCATCACATTCCACCACCCGCCCGCTCGGACTCCCCCGGACATCCCGGACACCGTCCACGGTACGCCGCCCCAGCGTCGCCCACGAGACCGGGTCCCCCGTCCTGAGGGAGCGCGCGACCTGCGGCGTAGCGCGTATGGCGCACCCGGCAGGCGCCGTACGGCGTACGGCCCGAGACTCGTCGTAATGCTCACGTCGAGCGGGACGAGGAGGCAGCCATGGGCTGGTTGTGGGCGATCATCGTCGGATTCGTGCTGGGGCTGATCGCGAAGGCGATCATCCCGGGCAAGCAGCACAGCCCCCTGTGGCTGACGACCATCTTCGGCATGCTCGGCGCCATCGTCGGCAACGCCGTGGCCCGCGCCGCGGGGGTCGAGGCGACATCGGGCATCGACTGGACGCGCCACCTGTTCCAGCTCGTCGCCGCGATCCTCATCGTGGCCGTCGGCGACATGGCCTACATGGCCATGTGGGGGAACCGCAAGCAGCGTCAGCGGGCCTGAACGGGCCGGGCCCCGCACCCCTTGAGGGATGCGGGGCCCGGCACCGCGCTCACGCTCCGGTGACCTCGACGGCCGCCAGGTTCTTCTTGCCGCGCCGCAGCACCAGCCAGCGCCCGTGGATCAGGTCCTCCGCCGCGGGGACCGCGTCCTCGGCGGTGACCTTCACGTTGTTCACGTAGGCACCGCCCTCCTTCACCGTGCGCCGCCCGGCCGACTTGCTGGGCACGAGGCCGACCTCGGCGAACAGGTCCACCACCGAGGCCGGCTCGGTGACCTTCACGTGCGGCACCTCGGACAGCGCCGCGGCCAGCGTGCGCTCGTCGAGGTCGGCGAGCTCGCCCTGGCCGAACAGCGCCTTGGACGCGGCGATCACGGCGGCCGTCTGATCGGCGCCGTGCACCAGCGTCGTCAGCTCCTCCGCCAGCGCACGCTGCGCCGCACGCGCCTGCGGACGCTCCTGCGTCTGCTTCTCCAGCTCCTCGAGCTCCTCGCGGGACTTGAAGGACAGGATGCGCAGGTAGCGATTGATGTCGCGGTCGTCCACGTTCAGCCAGAACTGGTAGAACGCGTACGGCGTCGTCATCTCCGGGTCCAGCCAGACGGCGCCGCCCTCGGTCTTGCCGAACTTGGTGCCGTCCGCCTTGGTCATCAGCGGCGTCGCCAGCGCGTGCGCCGTGGCGTCCGGCTCCAGCCGGTGGATCAGGTCCAGGCCGGCCGTGAGGTTGCCCCACTGGTCGCTGCCGCCCTGCTGGAGCGTGCAGCCGTAGCGCCGGTAGAGCTGCAGGAAGTCCATGCCCTGCAGGATCTGGTAGCTGAACTCGGTGTAGCTGATGCCCTGGTCGGACTCCAGGCGGCGGGCCACGGAGTCCTTCGTCAGCATCTTGTTGACGCGGAAGTGCTTGCCGATGTCCCGCAGGAACTCGATCGCGGACAGGCCCGCGGTCCAGTCCAGGTTGTTCACCATGACCGCGGCGTTCTCGCCCTCGAAGGACAGGAACGGCTCGATCTGGCGGCGCAGCTTGTCCACCCAGCCGGCGACCGTCTCCGGGTCGTTCAGCGTGCGCTCGGCGGTCGGGCGCGGGTCACCGATCAGGCCCGTCGCACCGCCGACCAGCGCCAGCGGCCGGTGGCCGGCCTGCTGGAGCCGGCGCACGGTGAGCACCTGCACCAGGTGCCCCACGTGCAGCGACGGCGCGGTCGGGTCGAAGCCGCAATAGAACGTGACGGGACCGTCCGCGAGAGCCTTGCGCAATGCGTCCTCGTCAGTGGACAGGGCGAACAGCCCCCGCCACTTCAGCTCGTCGACGATGTCCGTCACGGTCGTATGTCTCCTCGAACGAAGGAAAAACGAAGAAAAAAACCAGTCCCCCAAGGAGGGGGTTCCCCCAGTCTATGGGGGGCCACCGACACCTCAGACGCCCTGGCTGACCGAGCTCATGTTGAAGTCCGGCACGCGCAGGGCAGGCATCGCAGCCCTAGTGAACCAGTCGCTCCACTCCCGCGGCAGCGTCTTTTCCGTGCGCCCGGCCTCCGTGGCCCGCCCGAGCAGGCCCACCGGCGACTCGTTGAACCGGAAGTTGTTCACCTCGCCGGTCACCTCGCCGTTCTCCACCAGGTAGACGCCGTCCCGGGTCAGACCGGTGAGCAGCAGCGTCGCCGGGTCCACCTCGCGGATGTACCACAGGCAGGTCAGCAGCAGCCCGCGCTCGGTGCTCGCGACCATCTCGTCCAGGGAGCGGTCCTCGCCACCCTCGAGGATCAGGTTGTCCGCGCCCGGTGCGACCGGCAGCCCGGTCAGGCCGGCGCTGTACCGGCTGGTGGTCAGGTGCCGCAGCTGACCCCGGCTGATCCACTCGGTGTCCTGGACCGGCAGACCGTTGTCGAAGACCGACTGGTCCCCGCCCGAGGAGTGCGCGATCACGAACGGCGCCGACTCCAGGCCGGGCGCGTGCGGGTCGCTGCGCAGGGTCAGCGGCAGATCGGTGAGCCTCTCGCCCACGCGCGTGCCGCCGCCCGGCGTGGAGAACACCGTCCGGCCCTCGGCCGCGTCCCGCGCCGACGCCGACCACCGCTGGTAGATCAGCAGATCCGCCACGGCGGTCGGGGGCAGCAGCGTCTCGTACCGCCCGGCGGGCAGCTCCACACGCCGCTCGGCCCACCCCAGGCGTACGGCCAGCTCGGCGTCCAGCGCCGCCGGGTCGACGTCCTTGAAGTCCCGCGTGGCGCGGCCGGCCCAGGCGGAGCGGGTGCGGTCGGGCGACTTGGCGTTCAGGTCCAGCGTCCCGGTGGGCTGGTCGTGCCGCAGCCGCAGCCCCGTCGAGGTGCCCAGGTACGAGGAGACCAGCTCGTGGTTGGCGAAGCCGTACAGCTCCCGTCCGCCCGCACGCGCGCGTGCGAACGCCTCACCCAGCGCCGGAGCGAAGTCCCCGAAGACGGCCGACGAGGTCTCGGCGGGCGGCTCGGCGAAGTCGGCGGACTCCGGCACACCGGTGACCAGCGGCTGCGCGTCCTCGGCGGGCCCGGCGCCCCGCGCGGCGGCCTCGGCCGCTCGCACCAGCGGCTCCAGCTCGTCGGCGGTCACCGCTGACCGGGAGACCACACCCGACGCCGTGCCTTCCTTGCCGTCCACGGTCGCGATCACGGTGAGCGTGCGCCCGCGCGTGACGCCGTTGGTGGTGAGCGCGTTCCCGGCCCAGCGCAGGTTGGCGGTGGACTGTTCGTCGGCGATCACCACACAGCCGTCGGCCCGCGACAGCTGCAGGGCCCGCTCGACGATCTCGTGCGGCTTGTTCGTCGCGGCGCTCATCGACCGGCCTCCTGCGTGGTGTTGAGGATGTTGACGCCCTTGAACAGGGCCGACGGGCAGCCGTGCGAGACCGCGGCGACCTGCCCCGGCTGGGCCTTGCCGCAGTTGAAGGCACCGCCGAGGACGTACGTCTGCGGGCCGCCGACGGCCGCCATGGAGCCCCAGAAGTCGGTGGTCGTGGCCTGGTAGGCGACGTCCCGCAGCTGCCCGGTGATCCGGCCGTTCTCGATCCTGAAGAACCGCTGGCCGGTGAACTGGAAGTTGTACCGCTGCATGTCGATCGACCAGGACCGGTCCCCGACGACGTAGATCCCGCGGTCCACGGACCCGATGAGACCCTCCGTGGACATCCCCGCCGGGTCCGGCTGGAGTGACACATTGGCCATGCGCTGCACCGGGACATGCGCGGGGGAGTCGGCGTAGGCGCACCCGTTGGACCGCTCGAAGCCGGTGAGCTTCGCGATCCGCCGGTCCAGCTGGTAGCCCACCAGCGTCCCGTCCTTCACCAGGTCCCAGGACTGCGCCGCCACGCCCTCGTCGTCGTAGCCGATCGTGGCGAGCCCGTGCTCGGCGGTGCGGTCACCGGTGACGTTCATCAGCTCCGAGCCGTACCGCAACTTGCCCAGCTGGTCGAACGTGGCGAAGGACGTGCCGGCGTAGGCGGCCTCGTAGCCGAGGGCGCGGTCCAGCTCGGTGGCGTGGCCGATGGACTCGTGGATGGTCAGCCACAGGTTGGACGGGTCGACGACCAGGTCGTACAGCCCCGGTTCGACGCTCGGCGCGCGCATCTTCTCCGCGAGCAGCTCGGGGATCTCGGCGAGCTCCCGGTCCCAGTCCCAGCCGGTGCCGGTCAGATACTCCCAGCCGCGCCCGGCGGGCGGCGCGAGGGTGCGCATCGACTCGAACTCGCCGCTGGAGTCGTCCACCGACACGGCCGTGAGCACGGGGTGCAGCCGCACGCGCTGCTGGGTGGTCACGGTGCCCGCGGTGTCGGCGTAGAACTTGTTCTCGTGGACGGTGAGCAGCGAGGCGTCGACGTGGTCGACCCCGTCCGCGTTCAGCAGCCGCCGGCTCCACTCGGTCAGCAGGCCCGCCTTCTCCTCGTCCGGCACGGCGAAGGGATCGATCTCATAGGCCGAGATCCACGTCCGGTCGGCGTGCACGGGCTCGTCGGCCAGTTCCACTCGCTCATCCGACCCCGCGGCCTTGATGACCTGCGCGGACAGCTTCGCCATGGCCACGGCCTGGGAGGCGACCTTGGCGGCGGCGCCCATCGTCAGGTCCACGCCCGAGGCGAACCCCCAGGTCCCGCCGTGCACGACTCGCACCGCGTACCCGAGGTCGGTGGTGTCCGACGACCCGGCCGGCCTGGCGTCCCGCAGGCGCCAGGAGGCGCTGCGCACCCGCTCCAGCCGGAAGTCGGCGTGCTCGGCCCCGAGCGCACGGGCGCGTGCGAGCGCGGCGTCGGCGAGGGCGCGCAGGGGGAGTGCCGTGAAGGCTTCGTCGATCGTATGAGGCACCGAGGTCTCTCCTGTCGTCGTGACCTGTCATCGTGACCTGTGGCTGCCCCGATCATGTCGCGCCCGCCGGGGCGCGGACCACAGGTTTGCGGCTGACGTGCGTCGCTTTCTGTAGGGACCCCACAGTCAGTTCCGTATGCCGCTGTCGGTGCCCTAATGTCCGCGCGCCCCGGCGGACCGATAGGTTTTCCGGGAAGCCGCCTGCATTCCAGCTGTTCGGGCGGGTGTCCGACCGCAATCGAAAGGGTGATCCGTTGAGCCGCTCGGTTCTCGTCACCGGAGGCAACCGGGGCATCGGCCTCGCCATCGCCCGCGCGTTCGCCGACGCCGGCGACAAGGTCGCCATCACGTACCGCTCGGGGGAGCCGCCGGCCGCCCTGACCGAACTGGGCTGCCTCGCGGTCAAGTGCGACATCACCGACCCCGAGCAGGTGGAGCAGGCCTACAAGGAGATCGAGGCCGAGCACGGTCCGGTCGAGGTGCTCATCGCCAACGCCGGCGTCACCAAGGACCAGCTCCTGATGCGTATGTCCGAGGAGGACTTCACCTCGGTCATCGACACCAACCTCACCGGCACCTTCCGGGTCGTCAAGCGCGCCAACCGCGGCATGCTGCGCGCCAAGAAGGGCCGGGTCGTCCTGATCTCCTCGGTCGTCGGAATGCTCGGCTCCGCGGGGCAGGCCAACTACGCCGCGTCCAAGGCCGCCCTCGTCGGCTTCGCGCGCTCCCTCGCCCGTGAGCTGGGCTCGCGCAACATCACCTTCAACGTCGTCGCGCCCGGCTTCGTCGACACCGACATGACCAAGGCGCTCACCGACGAGCAGCGCCAGAACATCGTGTCGCAGGTGCCGCTCGGCCGGTACGCGCAGCCGGAGGAGATCGCCGCGACGGTGCGGTTCCTCGCCTCGGACGACGCCTCGTACATCACTGGAGCCGTCATTCCCGTTGACGGCGGACTGGGAATGGGTCACTGATCACCATGAGCGGAATTCTCGAGGGCAAGCGCGTCCTGATCAGCGGTGTGCTGATGGAGTCCTCCATCGCCTTCCACGCCGCCAAGCTGGCCCAGGAGCAGGGCGCCGAAATCATCCTGACCGCGTTCCCGCGGCCCACGCTGACCGAGCGCATCGCCAGGAAGCTGCCGAGGCCCACCAAGGTCATCGAGCTGGACGTCACCAACGACGAGCACCTCGGCCGGCTGGCGGACCTGGTCGGCGAGGAGCTCGGGGGCCTGGACGGCGTCGTGCACTCCATCGGCTTCGCGCCGCAGGACGCGCTCGGCGGCAACTTCCTGAACACCCCGTTCGAGTCCGTCGCCACGGCGATGCACGTCTCGGCGTACTCCCTGAAGTCGCTGACCATGGCCTGCCTGCCGCTGATGCAGAACGGCGGTTCGGTCGTCGGCCTCACCTTCGACGCCCAGTACGCCTGGCCGCAGTACGACTGGATGGGCCCGGCCAAGGCCGCCCTGGAGGCCACCAGCCGCTACATCGCCCGCGACCTGGGCAAGCAGAACATCCGCTGCAACCTCATCTCCGCGGGCCCGCTCGGCTCCATGGCCGCCAAGTCCATCCCCGGCTTCAGCGATCTGGCCGCCGTGTGGGACACCCGCTCCCCGCTGGAGTGGGACCTGAAGGACCCCGAGCCGGCCGGGCGCGGCATCGTCGCCCTGCTCAGCGACTGGTTCCCGAAGACCACCGGCGAGATCATCCACGTGGACGGCGGTCTGCACGCCATCGGCGCCTGATCACGGTCCACCTGCGAAGGGCCCGCACCCCTTGGGTGCGGGCCCTTTCCGTGTCACCCGTTCGGCTCACCGGCCGGGCGGACAGCCGCGCTCACCACGCACGCTGGAAGGGCACCGCCCCGCAGCCGTACGGCCGAGGAGGTCTGCCTGTGCGTCTGTTCCGCAGCCTCGCCCCAGTGACCGTCGCCGCCGCTGTCGTCCTCTGCCTGCCGTACGACGCGCTGCCCCACGCGCGTGCGGCGCGCCCGGCCGCCGAGCAGCCCTTCGGCGCCGAGTGCCGCACGACCGTGCACGGCTCCGAGGTCGTCGCCTGGTGCCACAACCCCTATGTGGACACCGATCGCGTCGCTCTGCACATCGAGTGCGCCCGATGGTGGGACCTCGACACCGACAGCGCCCCGGCCGAGGTCGGACCGGCCACGACCGTACGGCTGGACGGGCGCTGCTGGAAGGAGGTCGAGGCGGTGTGGATCAGCCACGACAAGGCGTGAACGGCACCACGGGTACGTGCGGGTCCGTCAGCCGCCGGACGGGGTGAACCGGCCCGGGCGGCACAGGAAGGGGTAGCTCGCGGCCTCCTCGGCGGCCGCCTCGGCGTCGCCCGCGCGCAGTGCGTCGAGAAGCCGCCGGTGGTCCATGTGCGTCTCCGGGGTCAGCTGCCCGCCGACGTCCTCGCGCAGCCAGTCCCGCAGGACCTCGCCCAGGTCGGCGTAGAGCGCCTTCAGCACGTCGTTGTGGGACGCCGAGACCACCGCGAGGTGAAACGTGGCGTCCGCCGTCACGAACGCCTCCGCGTCCCCCGACTCCCACGCCTCCTCGCGCCGCAGCAGCAGGGCGTCCAACTGCTTGAGGTCCTTCTCCGTGCGCCGGTGCGCCGCCAGCCGGGCCGCGCTCGACTCCAGCGTGGAGCGCAGCTCGGCGACATGCTGCGGATCGGCCCCGGCGAACCGGCGGTGCATCACGCCGGCCAGCTCACTGGTCGCGACCACATACGTGCCGGAGCCCTGGCGGATGTCCAGCAGGCCGTTGTGCGCGAGGGCGCGCACGGCCTCGCGGACGGTGTTGCGCGCCACCCCGAGCTGCTCGACCAGCTCGGGTTCGGTCGGGATGCGCGAACCGACCGGCCACTCGCCGGAGGTGATCTGGTCGCGCAGCTCGGCGATGACCTGCTCGGACAGTACCGAGCGGCGGGGATGGCTCAGGGGCATGGGACACCTTCGCACGCGCGCGGCCGGGGCCGACCGCCCGGGAATGGACAACCAATCATCCCATGATTCTATGATGGGTGGCATGGTTAGTGAGGAAACCCGGACGAGGACGACCCCGACCCAGCCAGCGGCAAGCGGGAAGACCGGCGGTGCCGCCCCGCGCGCGTGGGCGACGCGCCTGGTCGTGCTCGGCATCATGCTGTCCGCGCTCAACCTCCGCCCGGCCATCACCAGCTTCGGCGCCCTCCTGGAGGAGGTCCGCGACGGGCTCGGGATGAGCGGCAGCGTGGCGGGCCTGCTCACCTCGGTGCCCCCGCTGTGCTTCGCCGTCTTCGGTGTGACGGCCCCCCGGCTCGCCCGCCGCTTCGGCCCCGTCGCCGTCGTGTGCGCGGGCATGGCCGCCATCGCCGCCGGCCTGGTCATACGCCCGTACACCGGGAGCACGGCCGGCTTCCTCGCGGCCAGCGCGCTCGCCCTGATGGGCATCGCCGTCAGCAATGTGCTCATGCCGGTCATCGTCAAGCGCTGGTTCCCCGACCGGGTGGGTTCCATGACCGGCCTGTACTCGATGTTCCTCGCCTTCGGCACCTCGATCGCGGCCGCCGCGACCGTGCCGATGACCCGCGCCCTGGGCGGCAGCTGGCAGTCCGGCCTCACCGTGTGGGCCTTCCTCGCCGTCGCGGCCGTGGTCCCCTGGCTCCCCGTGCTGCGCGACCGCGGCACCGCCGAGCCCACCGCGCCGCGGCAGGGCGCGACCACCGCGTCGCGGGGGAGCGAGCCCGGCGCATCGCGGCCGAGTGTGCCCGGCGCATCACGGCAGGCGCCCGCCGGGGAGCCCGCGCCCGCGCTGCGCATCACCCGCAGCCGCACCGCCTGGGCGCTCGCCGTCTTCTTCGGCCTCCAGGCCACCGCCGCCTACATCACGATGGGCTGGATGGCGCAGATCTTCCGTGACTCGGGGGTCTCGGCGGGCACCGCGGGCCTGCTCCTCGCCGTCACCATGGTGATGGGCGTGCCGCTCGCCTTCGTCATCCCGCGGCTGGCGACCCGGCTGCCCCACCAGGGCTCGATCGTGCTCGCCCTCGGTGTCTGCGGCCTCGCCGGTTATGCCGGGCTGTACTTCGCTCCGGCGGCCGGCGCCTGGGCCTGGGCCGTGCTGCTCGGCATCTCCAACTGCTCCTTCCCACTCGCCCTGACCATGGTCGGTATGCGCGCGAAGACCGGAGCCGGTGTGGCCCAGCTGTCGGCGTTCGCCCAGAGCACCGGCTACCTGATCTCGATCCCCGGTCCGCTGCTGGTCGGCGTGCTGTACCAGAGCAGCGGCGGCTGGGGCCTGCCGATCGCCCTGATGGCCGCCCTGATGGTGCCGCAGATGGCGGTGGGCTACCTCGCCGGGCGCGACCGCACGGTGGAGGACGAGGCCGGGTCCGCCCGCTGAGGGTGCCCCTGGGCCGACCCCGGAGCCGGGCGTTTCGGGCAGGGATGCGAGACTGGCGGCATGCCCGTGCTCGAGCCGAACCCCCAGAACGGCCAGAAGAAGATGCTCATCGTCTTCGGCTCGTTCCTCGCCATCTTCGTGATCATCGCCATCATCGCGACGATCGCCTCCCCGTGAACCTCCCCCGGCCCTCACCGGCCGATGGTGGGGCTACCCCCACCATCCCCTAGGGGGTGAGGGTCAGGGTCAAGTGGGTGGATCACCGGATGGGCCGGAGCCCGCGGATTCCGTAGCGTCGAGACGTGGCCGCAGACCGGCGGACCACCACCACGTTCACGGCACGCTCGACGATCGCGGAGGCACCCATGTCGGCCCGTTCGCACACCCCGCCCCACTCGTCGACCACGGGCGGCGTCCAGACCCGGCTGCCCTGGTGGGGCCTCGCCCTGCCCGCCCTCGCCTTCGTCACCCTGTTCGTGCTGATACTGAATCCCACGGACGCGCAGGCGGCCGCCGGCGAGCCGGCGATCACCCAGCTGCTCCAGCACCTCCAGGCGCTCGTCGCGCGCTAGGACTCCCATGGTGGGAAGGCCTGCCAACTCCCTGCGCCCCATGGCCTCTTTCGTGCGAAGCTGGGACGCATGAGCGTCGCAGAACCCCGCAGGATCGTCCTCTTCCGGCATGCGAAAGCCGACTGGCCACCGGTGCCCGACCACGAGCGGCCGCTCGCCGAACGAGGCCGCAAGGACGCCGTCGAAGCCGGACGCAGGCTGGCCGACACCGGCATCCCCTTCGACCTGACCCTGTGCTCCACCTCGACCCGCACCCGCGAGACCTGGAAGCTCGCCGCGCACGAGTTCCCGCACCGGCCGAAAACGGTCTATGAGGAGCGGATCTACGAGGCCTCCCCGGGCGAACTGATCGCCCTGCTCAACGAGACCCCGGACGAGGTGCGCAACCTGCTGCTCATTGGCCACAACCCGGGCATCCAGGGCCTCGCCGAGGTCCTGGCCGGCGCGGCCGAGGACGACGCCCGCGCGAGCATGAGCCGACGCGGCTTCCCGGCCGCCGCCTTCGCCGCCCTCACCTTCGACGCCCCCTGGAAGTCCCTGGAGCCGGGCGTGGCCACCCTGGCCGACTACTGGGCGCCCGCCGACTGAACCCACCCCTGCGCGGACCCTCGGCCTCCCGCGCGGACCCCGACGCACAGGGGCCCGGCACCTTCGCGGTGCCGGGCCCCTGACGTGTCCGTCGTGCTACTCCCCGGAGACGGTGTCCGCCGCCTCGACCTCTTCGCGGGTGATCCCCAGCAGATACAGCACCGTGTCCAGGAACGGCACGTTCACCGCGGTGTGCGCGGCCTCCCGCACCACCGGCTTGGCGTTGAAGGCGACCCCGAGACCTGCCGCGTTCAGCATGTCCAGGTCGTTTGCGCCGTCACCGATCGCCACCGTCTGCGACAGCGGTACGCCCGCCTCCGCGGCGAACCGGCGCAGCAGCCGCGCCTTGCCCGCGCGGTCGACGATCTCGCCGGTGACCCGGCCGGTCAGCTTGCCGTCGACGATCTCCAGCGTGTTGGCCTGCGCGAAGTCCAGACCCAGCCGCTCCTTGAGGTCGTCGGTCACCTGGGTGAAACCGCCGGAGACCACGCCGACCTGGTAGCCGAGTCGTTTCAGCGTGCGGATCAGCGTGCGCGCGCCCGGCGTCAGCCGTACCTCGCTGCGCACCTTGTCCACCACGGACGCGTCCAGCCCCTCCAGCAGGGCCACGCGCGCGTGCAGCGACTGCTCGAAGTCCAGTTCCCCGCGCATCGCGGCCGCGGTCACCTCGGCGACCTTGTCCTCGCATCCGGCGTGGGCGGCGAAGAGCTCGATCACCTCGTCCTGGATCAGCGTGGAGTCGACGTCCATCACCACGAGCCGCTGCGCCCTGCGGTGCAGGCCCGCGGCGACGACCGCGACATCGACACCGAGTGCCGCCGCATCCGTCACCAGGGCGGTCCGCAGCGGTTCGGTCGCCACGCCGGACACCGCGAACTCCACTGCGGTCACCGGGTACTTGGCCAGGCGGAAGATACGGTCGATGTTGCCGCCCGCCTTGGTGATCTTCGCGGCGATGGCGGCGGTGGCCTCGGCGGTGAGCGGGTGGCCCAGCACGGTGACCAGGGAGCGGCCGAGCCCGCGCGGACGGTTGTCGCCGTGGCCGGAGATGATCTCGGCCTGCATCTTCATCGACTCGGCCCAGCTGTGCACGGTCGCCCGCAGATCGCCCTCCAGGTTCTGCGAGGGCTGGGTCACGAGCGCGCACAGCACGATCCGGCCACGGGTGACGACCTGCTCGATGTCGACCACGTCGACGGAGTAGGCGGCGAGGGTGTCGAAGAGTCCCGCCGTGATGCCCGGCCGGTCCTTGCCGAAGATCTTGACGAGGAGGGTGGGGACGTCCGAGGACTCGGGGGTCTCGGGAGTCCCGGGGGTCGAGGTCTGCGAAGCGCTCATGGTGCTCCCACCGTATCCGGCACCGAGTGCCGCGCGCCCTCCAGGTCCGCCTGGCGGACACGGAACACTCGACGACACTCGGGTGACGCCGGGCTGAAGGGGAGGGGTCCGGCGTGGGCCGACCGAGACCTGCGCTGCTGGGGCGCGGAAGGGCGCGCAGGGAGCGTGTGCGGTCGGCGCATCCACCGGTGACGTTCGTTCCCGCACCGCCGACGCCGCGGCTCAGCGAGGCCCCTCGGGTCTGCGCGGCGGGGGAGCGGGCGGGGGCGGCTCCCGGACCGGATCGGCGACCTGGTCGGCGCCAGGGCGGCCATGGGGGTTCAGACCCGCCGATGTCCCCGACGTCACCGAGCCCGGGGATCTCCGGCCCGCCGCCGCCACCGCCCGGCAGCCGGTCCAGGCCCAGCGCGCCGCCGTCGATCCTCCCCACATCGTGTCCGGCCCAGGCCGGCAGGCCCATCAGGCCGGTGAACAGGGCGAGCACCGTGCCCCCGCGCGCGAGGAGTTCGGCCGGTGCGACGACAACTGTGGCCGTCCGCAGAGACCGTAGGAAGAACCACGACAGCAGCAGCGCACCGACCAGGCTCACGCCCAGTGGCGTGATCTCGATGGCGATGTGCGCCTCGGCGCCCTGGAGTCCGAACGCGGACACATCCCCGGACGGGATGACCGCCCCACCCGCCCCGAGCGCCACCACCGCCGCGGTCATCGGGCCCCACGAGCCCGCCGTATCGGCCCCGAGGAGATGCAGGCCGAGCGCGGCCGTGCCCGCCATCCCAGCGAATCCCCAGCTCACCGCGGCGATCGCGGACAACAGGACGTTCCCCCGCGGCACTTCGCCGCCGAGCCGCGCGCCGTCGCCCTTCGCAGCCGAATCCATGGCAGACCCCCCGATCCGCGCTGCGGCTTGCGCCGCGCTTGTCTCCCTCGTGGGGGATTACCACTCTCCGGCCCGGTTTTCACCCCGCCAACGGCAACGGCCGAGACGCCCGTGAGAGGTCTTCACAAGGCCCGACTTTCGGTCAGGGGGCCGCTACTGAAATAGTTCCCCCCGATGTTCGACATCCCTAGACTCCCCGCGACGGGGGTAATTCGGGGGACAACTCAGTGGGGCATGGAGTGCCGGAACTCGTACTGGAATCAAACGGACGTACCTGGACGCTCGATCCGTCCAGGGCATACACCCTCGGACGTGATCCGCAGGGCGACATCGTCTTCGACGACGCCAGGGTCTCCTGGCGCCACGCCACGGTCAGCTTCGACGGCCGCAGTTGGGTGATCGAGGACCACGGCAGCACCAACGGCACGTTCGTGCAGGGCCAGCGGATACACCATCTGGAACTCGCTCCCGGCACGTCGGTGAACCTGGGCAACGCCACCGACGGCCCGCTGCTGAATCTGACCGGCACGGGCGCCGCGGTGGCCCAGCCCCAGCAGCCGTACGCCGCGCAGGCCGCCAACCCGGCCTGGGGTCAGCCGCAGACGCCGCAGGCCGACTGGCAGCAGACGCCCCAGCCGCAGGCCGCGCAGCCGCAGGCGCCGCAGGGCAACTGGCAGCAGCCCGCCCCGGGCATTCCGCAGCAGCAGGGCCCGGCGCAGCACACGCCCGGCGGTGGCGCGGGGGCGCCGCCGGTCTACGGCGACCGCAGCCCGACCACCTTCCACCAGTTCTCCCTCGGCCGCGTGATGCGCATCGGCCGTGCGCTGGAGAACGAGCTGGTGGTCTCCGACCTGCAGGTCTCCCGGCACCACGCCGAGTTCCACTCGACGCCCGACGGGCGCATGGAGATCCGCGACCTCGGCTCGCACAACGGCACGTACGTCAACGGCCAGCCGATCCCGAAGGGCGGCTCGCAGCTGCTCGGCCCCACCGACATCGTCGGCGTCGGCCACTCGACGTTCCGGATCGTCGGCGACCGGCTCGAGGAGTTCGTGGACACCGGTGAGGTGTCCTTCTCGGCCCGTCACCTGACCGTCACGGTCGACGGCGGCAAGCAGATCCTCAAGGACGTCTCCTTCGGCGTCCCCGAGAAGTCGCTGATCGCGGTCATCGGCCCGTCCGGCTCGGGCAAGTCCACGCTGCTCAAGGCGCTGACCGGCTACCGGCCCGCCGACCAGGGCGAGGTCCTGTACGACAACCGCAACCTCTACAAGCAGTTCGCCGAGCTGCGTCAGCGCATCGGTCTGGTCCCGCAGGACGACATCCTGCACAAGGAGCTGACCGTCAAGAAGGCCCTGAAGTACGCGGCCAAGCTGCGCTTCCCGGCCGACACCACGACCGCCGAGCGCAACGCCCGCATCGACGAGGTGCTGCGTGAGCTCAAGCTCGACATCCACAAGGACAAGAAGGTCACGTCCCTCTCCGGTGGCCAGCGCAAGCGCGTCTCGGTCGCCCTGGAGCTGCTGACCAAGCCGTCGCTGATCTTCCTCGACGAGCCGACCTCGGGCCTCGACCCGGGCATGGACCGCGATGTGATGCAGCTGCTGCGCGGCCTCGCCGACGACGGCCGCACCGTGCTCGTCGTCACCCACTCGGTGGCCGAGCTGGCACTGTGCGACAAGCTGCTGGTGATGGCGCCGGGCGGCGCGGTCGCCTACTTCGGCCCGCCGGAGGAGGCGCTGAACTTCTTCGGCTACGACACCTGGGCCGATGTCTTCTCCGCCTTCGAGAACTACCGCGACTACGACTGGGCGGGCCGCTGGAAGGGCTCGCAGCACTACCAGATGTACGCCGCGGACATCGACGCCGTCGCCCCGCAGGCCGTACAGGTCGCGCCGATGCAGGCGATGAAGCCGCCGAAGCCGCAGGGCTGGCTGTCGCAGTGGGTCACACTGGTGCGCCGCTACGTCTCCGTGATCGTCTCCGACAAGGGCTTCCTCGCCCTGATGGTGATCCTTCCGGCCGTTCTCGGCGCGGTGAGCCTGCTCATCGACCACGACCGCGGCCTGCTGCCCAACCCGGTCAACCCGCAGACCGGCCGGATCATCCCCAACGGCACCGCGACCACGGTCCTGCTGATCCTCGCGGTCGGCGCGTGCTTCGCCGGCGCCGCCAACTCCGTCCGTGAGCTGATCAAGGAACGGGTGATCTACGAGCGGGAGCGCGCGACCGGTCTGTCCCGGTCGGCGTATCTGATGTCGAAGGTCTTCGTGCTCGGCCTGATCACCGTGGGCCAGGGCCTGCTGGTCGGTGTGATCGGCTTCGCCAGCCGGGAGATCCCCTCCAAGGGCCTGGTCCTCGGCGGCGCCACGCTGGTCGAGCTGTCCCTGCCGATCATGGCGCTGGGCTTCACCGCGATGATGTTCGGCCTGATCATCTCCTCGCTGGTGAAGACCGCCGAGAAGACGATGCCGCTGCTGGTGATGTTCGCGATCATCCAGGTGGTCTTCACCGGCTGTCTGTTCAGCCTGCACGGCTCGCTCGGCGTCAACGAGTTCTCGTACCTGATGCCGTCGCGCTGGGCGGTGGCCGCCGCCGGCGCCACGCTGGACTTCAACCGGATCAGCCCGCCGGAGAAGGCCGGCGAGACCGACCCGCTGTGGGACCACACGGTCGGCGCCTGGGGCCTGGACATGGTCGCGCTGATCGCGCTCGGCGTGGTCTGCGGCTTCTTCGTGGCGCGCTTCCTGCGCCGCCACGAGCCGGAAGTCATGCGCAAGTAGGACGCCGTACGACCCCGAAGGGCGGCACCCCGTCAGTTGGGTGCCGCCCTTCGGCGTCTGTGCTCGCGAAAACCGTGTCTTCGCGGATACGTCGCGGGTGCGAGAAGAGGTCCGCGCCGACCTCAGTACGCGCTGTTGACGTTGTCCATCGAGCCGTAGCGGTCGGCCGCGTAGTTGCAGGCGGCGGTGATGTTGGCGACCGGGTCGTAGATGTTCCAGGACGTGCCGGGAACGTGGTACGCCTTGAAGGTCGGCGGGATCACCTGGAGCAGGCCCTTGGACGGGATGCCGTTGATGGCGTTGATGTCCCAGTTGTTGATGGCCATCGGGTTGCCGGAGGACTCCCGAATGACGTTGCGGTGGATGCCGGAGTAGCTGGCCGGGATGTGGTGCTTCTTCAGGATGTCGAGCGACTCACGGATCCAGCCGTCGAGGTTGTTCGGGTAGCTCTTGACCACGTGCGGCTTGAGGGCGGGGCGCTTGGCGGCGCGGCTCGCGGCCTCCTTGGCCTTGCGGGCGGCGACGGCCTTGGCCACGGCGGCCTTCTTCGCGGCCTCCGCCTTCTTCGCGGCCTCCGCCTTCTGGGCGGCCTCCGCCTTCTTCGCGGCGACGGCCTTGGCCACGGCGGCCTTCTTCGCGGCCTCGGCCTTCTTCTGGGCCGCGATCTGCTGGGCCTTGAGATCGGCGCTGGCGAGCTGGTCGGTGATGCTCGCCTTGACGTCCTTGATCTGCTCGGTGCTGTAGGCGACCTTCGCGGGCGCGGCGGCCTCGGTGGTGACCGTGGTCTTGCCTTCGGCGCTGCTGGGCACCGCGGACATGGCGATCGCGGCGGCGCCGAGGACACCGACACCGGCGGCGGCGATCTTGTGGTGCTTGGTCAGCGAGCGACTATAAAGACGGCTGGAAAAGTTCTTGGGCATGCGTAACGGACCTCTTCGAATAGCGCGGAGTTCGCTCACGTCCGGCGGGGGACTACGGGCACTTCCCGCAGGAACGCCGCGGACGGTGAGCCCGCGGCGCTGAGCGACGAAGCAATTCTTAGCGGCCGCAAAATCGCGTGGCAAAGGTGTGACGTACGAAGCCAGGTAGTGGATCAGGTAATGGCAAAACGGGACAGATTGGACGGTCTGCCCCGTTCATGTGGGGGGCTTGTCCTCCTAATCCCCTTCGTACGTGACGTGGGCCCTATGTGCGGGCTCACATGCGCGGTCGTCCGGTCTCACCGGCAGTTGCGTGAGCAATGCGCTCAGTGAGGGCGATCAGAGGGTGCGAGTCCTGCGGCTCGTGCGGCCCGGTCAGCAGTCCGTCCACTGAGCGCATCCCGCGCGGGCGTCACTACCTGATCCGTCCACCCCCACGCGCGCGTACGACCCCGTCGGCGCCCCCGCGGACTCCACGGCCCGCACCGCGGTCGTCCCCACGGCGATCACCCGCCCCGACGGCGTTGACTCCCCACCTCGGCACCCGCGGGCCCGCCCACGCGCGCGGGTAGTAGGCCGGACGGCAGGGGCAGGTACCCGGCCCGCAGCAGCCGCGGGAGCTCTACGAACGTGTGGTGCGACACCCGTCTGCCATGAGAGCACGGCACCGGCCTTCGCCTGGCGCAGCTGCGGCAGCGCCTTCTGTACCAGCGCGGGCGGAGCGACCACGTTCGTCTCCAGCGCCGCCCGAAGCCGTCCAGCGGATGGCTCTCCAGCGGCACCAGCGGCTCCACGCCCAGTACGCCGGCGTCGTCGACCAGCAGATCGACGCCGCGCGGCTTCCAGGCCGCCGCCACCGGCTCCGACCGGTGCCGGGCATGGGTCACATCCCCGGGCACCGCCTCCACCCGCGTGCCGTACGCCCCGAGCGCCGCAGCCGTCTCCTGCAGCGCCCCGGCGCCCGGCGCGTCCGGCGCCAGACCCCAGCCGCGTGCCGCCGGCGCCCGCCACATCACCCCGAGGCCTAGGTCCCGGGTCCTGGGCGATGGCCGTCACGGGGCGGATCCGCGCTGTCGTACCCCGCCGGTACCGTGAGGTCATGAGTCACGGTCCCCGGTCCGGCCTCGCCGCGGTGAGCGCCGCGCTGCTCGCCATGAGCAGGCATCTCGAGGTACGCGACGTCCTGAAGACGATCGTCGCCTCGGCCCGCGAGCTGCTCGACGCCCAGTACGCCGCCCTCGGCGTCCCCGACGACCACGGCGGCTTCGCCCAGTTCGTCGTCGACGGCGTCAGCGAGGAGCAGTGGAAGGCCATCGGCCCGCTGCCGCGCCAGCACGGCATCCTCGCGGCGATGCTCCAGGAGGCCAGGCCCGAGCGCCTCGCCGACGTGCGCAAGGACCCCCGCTTCGGGGGCTGGCCCTCCGCCCACCCGGAACTCGCCGACTTCCTCGGCCTGCCCATCCGCGACGGGGACGAGGTCATCGGCGCACTGTTCCTGGCCAACAAGGTGCGCCCCGTGGGGGGACACCCCCCGCAGCCCCCGGCCCCGAGGGCAGAGGGACGATGCGGCTTCACCCAGGAGGACGAGGAACTGCTCGCCATCCTCGCCCAGCACGCGGCGATCGCGCTGACCAACGCCCGCCTGTACGAGCGCAGCCGCGAGCTGACCATCGCCGAGGAACGCTCCCGCCTCGCCCACGAACTGCACGACGCGGTCAGCCAGAAGCTGTTCTCCCTGCGCCTGACCGCCCAGGCCGCCGCCCGCCTCGTCGACCGCGACCCGGCCCGTGCCAAGTGCGAGCTGCAGCAGGTGGCGGCCCTGGCCGCCGAGGCCGCCGACGAACTGCGCGCCGCCGTCGTCGAGCTGCGCCCCGCCGCGCTCGACGAGGACGGCCTGGTCGCCACCCTGCGCACCCAGATCCAGGTCCTCGACCGCGCCCACTCCGCCCGGGTCACGTTCGCCGCCCGCGGCATCCGCGCCCTGCCCTCCGCCCAGGAGGAGGCCCTGCTGCGCGTCGCCCAGGAGGCCCTGCACAACGCCCTGCGGCACTCCGCGGCCGAGCACGTCGACGTCACCCTGGACCGCCGCGGTCCCGGTGCCGTCCTGCGCGTCACCGACGACGGCACCGGCTTCGACCCGAAGGCGATACGGCGCGCGGGACGCCACCTCGGCCTGGTCTCCATGCGCGACCGGGCGGACGGGGTCGGCGGCAGGCTGACCGTGGAATCGGCGCCCGGCAAGGGCACCACGATCGAGATGGAGGTCCCCGGTGGCTGAGGCAATCAGGGTGCTGCTGGTCGACGACCACCAGGTCGTCCGCCGGGGCCTGCGCACCTTCCTGGAGGTGCAGGACGACATAGAGGTCGTCGGGGAGGCCGCGGACGGCGCCGAAGGCGTAGCCCGGGCCGAGGAGTTGCGGCCGGACGTCGTCCTCATGGACGTCAAGATGCCCGGCATGGACGGCGTGGAGGCCCTGCGCAAGCTCCGCGAACTCGGCAACCCCGCGCGCGTGCTGATCGTCACCAGCTTCACCGAGCAGCGCACGGTGGTCCCGGCCCTGCGCGCCGGCGCCGCCGGGTACGTGTACAAGGACGTGGACCCCGACGCGCTCGCCGGCGCCATCCGCTCCGTGCACGCCGGGCATGTGCTGCTCCAGCCCGAGGTCGCCACCGCGCTCCTCTCCCAGGAGGAGGCGAACTCCGGCCAGGGCCGGGGCAATGCGCTCACCGAGCGGGAGCGCGAGGTGCTGGGCCTGATCGCGGACGGCCGCTCCAACCGGGAGATCGCCCGTGCGCTGGTCCTGTCCGAGAAGACGGTGAAGACCCACGTCTCGAACATCCTGATGAAACTCGACCTGGCGGATCGCACACAGGCCGCGCTGTGGGCCGTTCGTCATGGTGTGTCCGGATGATCGGCAACTCGGAAGGTTCCCTTCCGGACTGAGATTCATACCGTCGTGGGAATGCCCCCCGAATGGCGTATCCCACGGCGGGGCCCCGCCGTTCTCCAGTGCGTGCCGCGGCGACTGCCGCGGCCATCGCAAGGAGGGCTTTGAAAGTGAAGAACCTGAAGAAGGCGGCGGCCGTGACGATGGTGGCCGGCGGGCTGATCGCCGCCGGTGCGGGCCTGGCCTCCGCCACCGAGGGCGCGCACGCCGACGGCACGGCCGTGGGCTCGCCGGGTGCCGTCTCGGGCAACGTCATCCAGGCCCCGGTCCACGTGCCGGTCAACGTCGTCGGCAACAGCGTCAACGTCATCGGCGCGCTGAACCGGGCCTTCGGCAACTCGGCCTGAACCACTGACATTCCCCGCACCTCCCTCGGTGCCCCCGGCCTCCCGGCGTCACCCGGGAGGCCGGCGCCGGCTGCGGCCACCCCCGCCGCACCAGCCGCGCGGCCGCACAAGCCGCGGGCAGTCGTGCCGCAGGGCGGCACCGGTGGGCGCGGGCGGCACTCCTCAGCACCGGGCCACGCACCCGACCCCTCAGCACCGACGCCGGTCACCTCGCGGCGAACCCCGCTGAGCCAACCCCGCCCCGACCCAGGGCACAAGAACAACGAACGCTCACCGCACCCTCACTCCCGCCGCAGGCTCACCGCTCCCGTTCCTCCACATACGCGTTGTACGCAGCCACCTGCGCCCGCCGGGCCACCCGCTCCACCGGCCGCAACGCCTCCGCCCGCGCGAACATCTCCCCGGCGCTCACCGCACCGCCGGGCCCCTTCTCCGACGCGAGCGACACCAGCAGCCCCACCCGCTGCGCCAGCTCCAGCACCCGCACCGCCCGCGGCGGATACCCCGGCGCCAGCACCTCCCGCCCCCGCTCGGCCCGCGCCCGGTACGCGTCGAGCGCCGCCTGCGCGACCGGCCCCGACCCGGCGACGTCCAGCCGCGTCAGCGCGGCCGTCGCCTCCCGCAACGCCTCCGCCAGCTCCCGCTCGGCCTCACCCAGCGACGGCACATCGGCCGGCGGAGCCTCCCGCACCGGCAGGCAGTGCCAGACGACCTCCACCTGCACATCGCCCTCGGGCCCGGCCTCGTACACCTCCGGCACCAGCCCCAGCGCGCCCCCGTGGCAGACCACCGCCTCCTCGGCCTCCAGCGCCCGCTTGTTGAACTCCGGCGGACCACTCAGCCCCAACGGATGCCCCGGTGCCGGCAGCGCGACCCGCAGCCCGCTCACCCCCAGCGACCGCAGCCGCCCCAGCGCCAGTGTGAGACCGACCGGAACCGACTCACCCGGCAGTCCCTCCACCCGGTGCACCGCGTCCTCGCCCACGATGGCGAGCACGGCGTCATCCGGAGAGGCAAGTCCGGCAAGAAGGGCATTTCCCCAGGCGGCAAGGCGGCCGGCGCGCGGTTCCACGAGCATGCCCCCCACCCTAAGGACCGGACCGATGGAACGGCCCGCCCGGTCGGTGGCGTAGATTCGTTCAGGGCCGCGCCCACCGGCGCGGCGAACAGAGCCACAGGCGTACGCGACTGCCGCGACCGGCCACACTGCAAGGGGAGACAACGCGCTCATGAGCGATGTTCTGGAGCTTCAGGACGTATCCGTGGTCCGTGAGGACCGGGCTCTGGTGGACCAGGTCTCCTGGTCGGTCAAGGAGGGCGAGCGCTGGGTCATCCTCGGCCCGAACGGCGCCGGCAAGACCACCCTCCTCAACGTCGCCTCCAGCTACCTCTACCCCAGCAAGGGCACCGCCACCATCCTCGGCGAGACCCTCGGCAAGCCCGGCACCGACGTCTTCGAACTGCGCCCCCGCATCGGCGTGGCCGGCATCGCCATGGCCGAGAAGCTCCCCAAGCGCCAGACCGTCCTGCAGACCGTCCTCACCGCCGCCTACGGCATGACCGCCACGTGGAACGAGGACTACGACGAGATCGACGAGCAGCGCGCCCGCGCCTTCCTCGACCGACTCGGCATGAGCGACTACCTCGACCGCCGCTTCGGCACCCTCTCCGAGGGCGAGCGCAAGCGCACCCTCATCGCCCGCGCCCTGATGACCGACCCGGAGCTGCTGCTCCTCGACGAGCCGGCCGCCGGCCTGGACCTCGGCGGCCGCGAGGACCTGGTCCGCCGCCTCGGCCGCCTGGCCCGCGACCCCATCGCCCCCTCGATGATCATGGTCACGCACCACGTCGAGGAGATCCCGCCGGGCTTCACCCACGTCCTCATGATCCGCCAGGGCAAGGTCCTCACCGCCGGCCCGCTGGAGCTCGAACTCTCCTCCCGCAACCTCTCCCTGTGCTTCGGCCTCCCGCTCGTCGTCGAGCAGGTCGGCGAACGCTGGACCGCCCAGGGCCTGCCCCTGTCCTGACCCCGTGCGCCCCGCCCGGCGCCCTGTCGGCAACCCGGCCGGCGCCCCTACGATTGCCGTGTGAACGACATCGACGCATGGGTGTGGTGGCTCGTCGGTGCGGCAGCGCTCGGAATCCCGCTCGTGGTCACCGCGATGCCGGAGTTCGGGATGCTCGCCGTGGGCGCCGTCGCCGCGGCGGTCGTCGCGGGCTTCGGCCTCGGCGTCGTCGTCCAAGTGCTCGTCTTCCTCGCCGTCTCGATCGCCCTCATCGCCGTCGTACGGCCCATCGCGGCCCGGCACAGCCGCCAGCGCCCCCAACTCGCCACCGGTATCGACGCCCTGAAGGGCCGTCAGGCCGTCGTCCTCGAGCGCGTCGACGGCTCCGGCGGCCGTATCAAGCTCGCCGGAGAGATCTGGTCGGCCCGCGCCCTGGACACCGGCCGCGCCTACGAAGTGGGGCAGGAAGTGGACGTCGTGGACATCGAGGGGGCCACCGCGATCGTCATGTGACCTCCTGCGATTGACCTCCTGCGAGGCGACAAGCGACGACCGGGCACGGACTCGGCCGAACACCCCACGAGCCCTCCGACGGTCTGTCAGACTCGACCAGCAAGATCTTCAACAGCCATAAGATCTTCCAAAAGCGCCGAGGCGGAGAAGGGTACGGGCAGCCACGATGGAACCGGTCATCATCGTCCTGATCATTCTGGTGGTGTTGGTCTTCATCGCCCTGATCAAGACCATCCAAGTCATTCCGCAGGCGAGCGCCGCCATCGTGGAGCGCTTCGGCCGCTACACGAGGACGCTGAACGCGGGCCTCAACATCGTCGTCCCGTTCATCGACACCATCCGCAACCGCATCGACCTGCGCGAACAGGTCGTCCCCTTCCCGCCGCAGCCGGTGATCACCCAGGACAACCTGGTCGTCAACATCGACACGGTCATCTACTACCAGGTCACCGACGCCCGGGCCGCGACCTACGAAGTCGCCAGCTACATCCAGGCCATCGAGCAGCTCACCGTCACCACGCTGCGCAACATCATCGGCGGCATGGACCTGGAGCGCACCCTCACCTCCCGCGAGGAGATCAACGCGGCCCTGCGCGGCGTCCTCGACGAGGCCACCGGCAAGTGGGGCATCCGCGTCAACCGCGTCGAGCTCAAGGCCATCGAACCGCCCACCTCCATCCAGGACTCGATGGAGAAGCAGATGCGCGCCGACCGTGACAAGCGCGCCGCGATCCTCCAGGCCGAAGGTGTCCGGCAGTCCGAGATCCTGCGCGCCGAGGGCGAGAAGCAGTCCCAGATCCTGCGCGCCGAGGGTGAGGCCAAGGCCGCGGCCCTGCGCGCCGAGGGCGAGGCCCAGGCCGTCCGCACGGTCTTCGAAGCCATCCACGCCGGCGACCCCGACCAGAAGCTGCTCTCCTACCAGTACCTCCAGATGCTCCCGAAGATCGCCGAGGGCGACGCCAACAAGCTCTGGATCGTCCCCAGCGAAATCGGCGACGCCCTCAAGGGCCTCTCCGGCGCGATGGGCAACTTCGGTGCGATGGGCGGCGGTTCGGGCGGCGGCTCGACAGGCAACGGCGCGGACCGCCGAGAAAAGCCGTCGATCGACTGAGGGTTCAACTGGGTCCAAGGCCGCGAACCGCGCCCCGAAAGGGGCGCGGGGAGCTGCGCGACAAGCCACGCGACCCCGCAGCCGACGACGGACAACAGGCCCTACGGCGAAGAGTCAGGCCGCATCCCGGGCCAGCCATCCGGGAAGGGACGCAAGATCATCCGCCCCCAGCGTCAGCAACATCGCATCGGCCGGCGTCGGCTCGAACGGCTCCCGCAGCAACCGCATCCCCGCCTCCTCCGGCGTCCGGTCCGCTTTGCGGTGATTGTCCTCCGCGCACGCGGCCACCGTGTTCAGCCACGTGTCCTGCCCACCCCGCGACCGAGGCACCACGTGGTCCACCGTCGTGGCCCTGCGCCCGCAGTACGCGCACCGGTGCCGGTCCCGGACCAGCACACCCCGCCTCGACCACGGCGCTTGTCTTCGGAACGGCACCCGTACGTACCGGCACAACCGGATCACCCGGGGCGCGGGTATGTCGACATCGGCGCCCCGCATACGCAGCTCGGGGTGGGCCTGCTCGACGACCGCCTTGTCCTGCAGCACCAGAACGACGGCTCGGTTCAGCGTCACCGTCGACAACGGTTCGAAGCTGGCGTTCAGAACGAGCGTGTCCCGCATCAAGCCCACCTCCCGTGTGCACCGGCCCACCCCCCGGCGGGCTTGGATCAACTCTGGACGGGCGCGCCGAGATGGACAACGCAATAAAAAATGCCCGCCTCCGATCACTTCCAAGACCAGAGGCGGGCAAACCTTCCGTGAACGTCAGGCTTGTGCGGGCTCCTCGTACTCACCGATCAGCTGCGCCCGGCCGATCGTGTGGAACCGCAGATTGAACCCGACGACGGCGGGAGAGGCGTCGGAATCCGGACCGAGCTTCTCCTGGTCCACGGCGTACACCGTGAACACATACCGGTGCGGCCCGTCCCCGGGCGGCGGCGCGGCACCGCCGAAGTCCTTCGAGCCGTAGTCGTTGCGCACCTGGACCGCACCCTCGGGCAGCCCCTCGAACTTGCCGCTGCCCGCACCCGCCGGCAGCTCGGTGACCGAGGCCGGGATGTCGAAGACGGACCAGTGCCAGAACCCGCTGCCCGTCGGGGCGTCCGGGTCGTAGCAGGTCACGGCGAAGCTCTTGGTCTCCGGCGGGAAGCCCTCCCACCGCAGCTGCGGCGAGGTGTTGCCCTTCGCGTAGACCTGAGCGTCCTTGAGGGTGGCACCCTCCTGGACGTCCTCACTCGTGACCGTGAAGGACGGCACGGGCGGATGGAAGTCGTGGGGGAGCGGCCGCCTCTTGAGCTCGGTCACCTCGGTACCTCCTGATCGCTTGCGTTCAGTAGGTCCGAGCCTAGAACCAGTTCCGCTTGCTGCCGACCTCGGACAGCCACTGGTTGAGGTACGCCGCCCAGTCGGTCCCCTGCCAGTCGTTCAGACCCACCTGGAAGGACCGGTAGGTGTCACTTCCCTCACTGAACAGACCCGGCTTCTTGTCCATCTCCAGGACGACGTCCATGGCGTGCTCGTCGGCGACGAAGCTCAGCTCGACCTGGTTCAGACCCCTGTACTGCGACGGCGGGAAGAACTCGATCTCCTGGTAGAACGGCAGCTTCTGCCGCGTACCCCGGATGTGGCCGCGCTCCATGTCCGCGTTCTTGAATCGGAAGCCCAGCTGGATGAACGCGTCCAGGATCGCCTTCTGCGCCGGCAGCGGATGCACGTTGATCGGGTCCAGATCGCCGGAGTCCACGGCCCGCGCGATCGCCAGCTCGGTCGTCACACCGATGTGCATCCCGCGCAGGGACTGCCCGTCGATCATGGTGACCGGCGTCTCCCAGGGGATCTCCAGCCCGAACGGCACCGCGTGCACGGCCCCCGCCTGCAGCTCGAAGGCACCGCCGAGCCGCACCTTGGTGAACTCGATGTCCTGCTTGTACTCCTGGTCGCCGCTCTCCACCTCGACCTTGGCCTGGAGCCCCACCGCCAGACCCTCGATGTCCTGGCTGACGGACCCGCCCTGGATCCGCACCTCACCCTGGACCACGCCACCCGGCACCACGTTCACCTCGGTCAGCACGGTCTCGACCGAGGCCCCGCCGGCCCCCAGGCTCGCGAGCAGCTTCTTGAACGCCATGGTTCTCCTCAACGACTACGACTGAAACGACTGCGACTGCGTCCTTGATCCGTACAAACGCGATCCGGCCCCGCCCGGTTCCGCGCCCTCACCCTGGCCGCACGCCCCCTGACCACCCCATGGAACGGACCGACTCCAGTACGCTCGGAGGTCATGATCGCGAGCCCCGACCGTACGCCCCTGCCCCGCGCCTTCTTCGACCGGCCCGTCCTCGATGTCGCCCCCGACCTCCTCGGCCGCATCCTGGTCCGCTCCACCCCGGACGGCCCGATCGCCCTGCGCCTGACAGAGGTCGAGGCCTACGACGGCCCGAACGACCCCGGCTCCCACGCCTACCGCGGCCAGACCGCCCGCAACAGCGTGATGTTCGGTGAGCCCGGACATGTGTACGTCTACTTCACCTACGGCATGTGGCACTGCATGAACCTGGTCTGCGGACCGGTCGGACGAGCCAGCGCCGTCCTGCTCCGCGCCGGCGAGATCGTCGAGGGCGCCGAACTGGCCCGTGTCCGTCGCCTCTCGGCCAAGAACGACAAGGAGTTGGCCAAGGGCCCCGCCCGCCTGGCCACCGCCCTGGACGTGGGCCGGGCCCTGGACGGTACGGACGCGTGCGCCGAGGGGGAGACCCCGCTGCGCATGCTGACGGGCACGCCCATCCCCTCCGACCAGGTACGCAACGGCCCCCGCACGGGCGTCGCCGGCGAGGGCGGCGACGGCGACGTCCACCCGTGGCGCTTCTGGGTCGCCAACGACCCGACGGTGAGCCCGTACCGGGCCCATGTCCCGAAGCGGCGCCGCGGTTGACGCGGCGCCGGAAGGTGCGTAATGTGGCCCGAGCCGCTGAACCGGGTACGGCGATCGCCTGCAGCCGGAGCGGCCAACCCACTACCTAGCTACAGCCCCTCGGCGGGGTCGCTTCTGGTGCGTCCGCGTACCCGAATTCGAACTCGCGAGGCTCGATTATGAGTCGCCGAGAGAATGAGCTAACGTAGTGAATGTCGAAAGGGCGGACGGCGAAAGCCGAAAACCCCAAGACACCGAGGAAATCGGATCGGAAAGATCTGATAGAGTCGGAAACGCAAGACCGAAGGGAAGCCCGGAGGAAAGCCCGAGAGGGTGAGTACAAAGGAAGCGACCGTTCCTTGAGAACTCAACAGCGTGCCAAAAGTCAACGCCAG
>NZ_JBFAMH010000022.1:0-129405 GCF_040656475.1 Streptomyces sp. NPDC049915 | reverse complement strand
GCTGACGGACCGCGTCCCCTGAGGGCGGCGGCCACTGTGAGCGTCGTCCACTGAAGCCAACGCCGATCGGCCCCGCCGGTTTCCCCCGCCGGCGGCGCCGGGCGGCGCCGCGCCGCGGTCGCCCCGACCGTCCTCGCGCTCGGCACGGTCAGCCTGATCACCGACGTGTCGTCGGAGATGGTGACGGCCGTGCTCCCGCTGTACCTGGTGGCCGGCCTCGGCCTGTCCCCGCTGGGCTTCGGCCTGCTGGACGGCGTCTACAACGGCTTCTCGGCCTTGGTACGGCTGGTCGGCGGCCACTTCGCCGACCGCGGCGGGGGCCGCCACAAGTGGGTGGCGGGCCTGGGCTACGGCCTCTCGGCCGCCTGCAAGCCACTGCTGCTGGTGGCGCACTCCCTGACCCCCATCGGCCTGGTCCTGGCGGCGGACCGCACCGGCAAGGGCCTGCGTACGGCCCCGCGCGACGCGCTGATCTCCCTGTCCAGTACGCCTCAGACGCGCGGCCGTGCCTTCGGGGTGCACCGGGCGATGGACACCGCGGGCGCCCTGCTCGGACCGCTGGTGGCGTTCGCCATCCTGCGGGCCACCGTGGACGGCTACGACGCGGTGTTCACGGTGAGCTTCTGCGTGGCTGTCGTGGGCGTCCTCGTCCTGGTGCTGTTCGTACCCGCACGCCGCCCGGAGCCGACGGCGGCCGACCAGACACCCGCCACACCGGCGGACCGCCCCACCCTCCGCAACGCCCTGCGCCTGCTGCACCGCCGCGACCTGCGCCGTATCACCGTCTGCGCCCTGCTGCTGGGCCTGGCCACGGTCAGCGACTCCTTCGTCTACCTGCTGCTGCAGCGCCGGCTGGGCGTGCCCGACCGCTGGTTCGCGCTGCTGCCGCTGGGCACGGCGGCCACATTCCTGCTGCTGGCGGTGCCGGCGGGCCGGCTGGCGGACCGGGTGGGCCGCTGGCGGCTGTTCCTGGCCGGCCACGGCGCGCTGCTCACGGCGTACGCGCTGCTGCTGACGTCCTGGCACGGGGCCGCGCTGCCGTACGCGGTGCTGGTCCTGCACGGCGCCTTCTACGCGGCCACCGACGGGGTGCTGATGGCGGCGGCCTCGGACAGCGTGCCGCAGGCGCTGCGCTCGTCGGGGCTCGCGCTCGTGCAGACGGGCCAGGCGCTCGCCCGGTTCGCCTGTTCGCTGGGCTTCGGCGCGGCGTGGACCGTGTGGGGCGACCGCACCGCGCTGGCGGCGTCGACGGTGGCGCTGGCCGTGTGCGCCGCGTGCTCGTTCGCCCTGCGCCCGCAGACCACCGCCGCCCCGCACGAGAAAGGCACCGCATGACGGCCGACCCCACTGCGCGCACCCCGTCCCGCACGCGCACCCGCATGCTCGTCCTGCTCGCCGCGGTCGCCGTCCTCGCGGGCGTGGCCGTCGCGTCGGTGCTGCACGCCTCCGCGCGGGCGGAGCGGCGCGAGCAGGCCCAGCCGGGCGGGCCGGAGGTGACCGCGGGCCGCGTGGCGCTGACCGACGGCGGCCGGATGGTCTTCCGGAACATGGCGTGGGGCCCGCACCGCGACGAACTGACCAGCGTGCCGGCCACCGACCCGGCCGGCCCGCGCACCGCCTCCGGCGTGAAGTGCCTGCGCTTCTACGCCGCCGCCGGCACCGGCGTGTGCCTGCAGGCGGTGCACGGCCCGGTGTCGGACACCTACCGCGCCGTACTCCTGGACGCCCGCCTGAACGAGACGCACCACTACGACGTCCCCGGCATCCCCTCCCGCGCCCGGGTGTCGCCGAGCGGGCGTTTCGCCGCCTGGACGGCCTTCGTGGGCGGCGACTCCTACGCCGGCACGAACTTCTCCACGCGCGCGGCGATCGCCGACGTGCGCACGGGGAAGCTGATCCCGTCCCTGGAGTCGTTCCGGATCGTCAAGGACGGCCGGGGCTACCGCGCGGCGGACGTGAACTTCTGGGGCGTGACGTTCGCCGCCGACGACCGCACCTTCTACGCGACCATGGCGACGAAGGGGCGGGCGTACCTGGTCCGCGGCGACCTGACGGCCCGTACGGTCACGACGCTGCGCACGAACGTCGAGTGCCCGTCCCTGTCCCCCGACGGCACCCGTATCGCGTTCAAGAAGCGCGTGCCGGGCCTGCCCAAGGACGCCCCGTGGCGCATGTACGTCCTCGACCTGCGCACGCTGCGCGACACCCCGCTGGCCGAGCCGCGCAGCGTCGACGACCAGGCGGTCTGGCGCGACGACCACACCCTGGTCTACGCCCTGCCGGGCGACTACGGCGCGGACCTGTACGAGACCCCGGCCGACGGCACGGGAAAGCCGCGGCGCATCAGCACCGCGGCGGTGTCCCCGGCGTACGTTCCCTAGTCCGGCCCCAGGCCGTCCCTACAGCACCGGCAGGTTCTTCCGCAGCTCGAACGCGGTGACCTCGGAGCGGTACTCCTCCCACTCCGAGCGCTTGTTGCGCAGGAAGAAGTCGAAGACGTGCTCGCCGAGGGTTTCGGCGACGAGGTCGCTGTTCTCCATGAGGGTAAGGGCCTCGCCGAGGTTCTGCGGGAGGGGCTCGATGCCCATCGCGCGGCGTTCGGCGTTGGACAGGGCCCAGACGTCGTCCTCGGCGCCCGGCGGGAGTTCGTAGCCCTCCTCGATGCCCTTGAGGCCGGCGGCCAGCAGGACGGCGTAGGCCAGGTAGGGGTTCGCGCCGGTGTCCAGGGAGCGGACCTCCACGCGGGCGGAGCCGGTCTTGCCGGGCTTGTACATCGGCACACGGACCAGGGCCGAGCGGTTGTTGTGGCCCCAGCAGATGTAGGAGGGGGCCTCGCCGCCGGCGCCGGCGGTGCGCTCGGAGCCGCCCCAGATGCGCTTGTAGGAGTTCACCCACTGGTTGGTGACCGCCGAGATCTCCGCCGCGTGCCTCAGCAGACCCGCGATGAAGGAGCGGCCGACCTTGGACAGCTGGAACTCCGCGCCCGACTCGTAGAACGCGTTGCGGTCGCCCTCGAAGAGGGACAGGTGCGTGTGCATGCCGGAGCCGGGGTGCTCGGAGAACGGCTTCGGCATGAAGGTGGCCTGCACGCCCTGCTCCAGCGCCACCTGCTTCATCACCAGGCGGAACGTCATCACGTTGTCGGCCGTGGACAGCGCGTCGGCGTAGCGCAGGTCGATCTCCTGCTGGCCGGGCGCGCCCTCGTGGTGGGAGAACTCCACCGAGATGCCCATCGACTCCAGCATGGTGATCGCCTGGCGGCGGAAGTCCATGCCGACGTTGGTCGGGGTGTGGTCGAAGTAGCCGGAGTTGTCGGCGGGCGTGGGGCGGCTGCCGTCGAGCGGCTTCTCCTTGAGCAGGAAGAACTCGATCTCGGGGTGCGTGTAGAAGGTGAAACCGAGGTCGGAGGCGCGGGCCAGGGCGCGCTTGAGCACATAGCGCGGGTCCGCGAAGGAGGGGGAGCCGTCCGGCATGAGGATGTCGCAGAACATGCGGGCGGTGCCGGGGGCCTCGGCGCGCCAGGGCAGCACCTGGAAGGTGGACGGGTCCGGCTTGGCGATCATGTCGGACTCGTAGACCCGGGCGAAGCCCTCGATGGCTGAGCCGTCGAAGCCGATGCCCTCGTCGAAGGCCTGCTCCAGTTCGGCGGGGGCCACGGCGACGGACTTGAGGAAGCCCAGCACGTCCGTGAACCACAGGCGTACGAACCGGATGTCGCGCTCCTCCAACGTCCGGAGCACGAACTCCTGCTGCTTGTCCATCTTCCGCTTCCCCATCCTTGCTGGTCAGGCCGCCTGTCCGCGGTGAGGCGGGAGGCGGTCGGGCACCTGAGCAGCATCCCATCACACGACCGTTTCATGCGCGTTGCGGACCATGATCGACCGGGCGGCTGCGGGCCGAACGTCCCGTGCGGCTGCGGGCGTGCTGCTCTTGACGCCCATCTTGCCTGCTCGGGCCCGCATCCGTAATGGCCGGATCGGTGTGCGACGTGAGCGACGACACCTCCCGTTAATTTGCATCCGAGATGCAAGTTTTCATACCGTCCGCATCAGTCGAGCCAGGAGGAGTCCTGATGCTGTCCGAGCAGTCAGCAGCCACCGTCCGCGCCACCCTGCCCGCCGTCGCCGGCGCCATCACGGAGATCACCGAGCGCTTCTACGCCCGGCTCTTCGAGGCCCACCCCGGACTGCTGCGGGACCTGTTCAACCGCGGCAACCAGGCCTCCGGCGCCCAGAAGCAGGCCCTCGCGGGCTCCATCGCGGCCTTCGCCGTGCACCTGCTGGACCACCCGGACCAGCGGCCCGACGCCATGCTCGGCCGGATCGCCCACAAGCACGCCTCCCTCGGTGTGACCCCCGAGCAGTACGAGGTCGTGCACGAGCACCTCTTCGCCGCCATCGCCGAGATCCTCGGCGAGGCCGTCACCCCCGAGGTGGCCGCCGCCTGGGACGAGGTCTACTGGCTGATGGCCAACGCGCTCGTCGCGATCGAGAAGCGGCTGTACGAGGAGAGCGCCCGGACGGGCCCGCGGACGTGGGAGGTCGTCGAGCGCATCGAGGAGACGGCGGACGTCGTCACGCTCCGGCTGCGCCCGGCCGACGGCGGCCCGGTGCGCGACTTCCGCGCCGGCCAGTACGTCTCCGTGCAGGTCGAGCTGGGCGACGGCGCCCGGCAGGTACGCCAGTACAGCCTGTCCGGTGCGCCGGGCGAGACCGTGCGCCAGTTCAGCGTCAAGCGCGTGAGCGGTGACGGCGCCTCCCCCGACGGCGAGGTCTCCAGCCACCTCCACGCGCGTGTCCGCGTCGGCGACGCCCTCGAGCTGTCCGAGCCGTACGGCGACCTCGTCCTCGACGACGCCCCCGGCGCCCCCGTGCTGCTCGCCTCCGCCGGTATCGGCGTCACCCCGATGATCGCGATGCTCGCCCAGCTCGCCGAGGACGCGCACGCCGCCCCGGTCACCGTCGTGCACGGCGACCGCTCCCCCGCCGACCACGCCCTGCGCACCGAGCAGGAGGCCTACGCGGGCAAGCTCGCCGACGCCACCGTGCACTTCTGGTACGAGCAGGACGCGCCCGCCGGTGCCCGCGGCGGCCTCGTCGATCTCACCGGGGTGGCCGTGCCGGCCGGCACGCGCGCGTACCTGTGCGGTCCGCTGCCCTTCATGCGCGCCGTGCGCGAGCAGCTCCTCGCCAAGGGGGTCGCCGCCGCCGACATCCACTACGAGGTCTTCGGGCCCGACCTGTGGCTGGCCCAGGGCTGAGCCGTCGCCTCACGGGGCTCTGGTGATCCCCAGCAGCAGCGGTCCCGTCGGGTCGGCGACGATGTCCGCCACCGTGAGCGGGTCCAGCGCGGCGAAGAAGGCCTCCTGGGCCCGGCGCAGGGCGCCGCGCAGGCGGCAGCCGGAGTTCAGGGGGCAGGGCGAAGAGCCCTCGCAGTCGACGACGTCGCCGTCGCCCTCGAAGGTGCGCACCACCGCGCCGACGGAGGCCGTCCGGCCCTTCTCGGTGAGCGAGAGCCCGCCACCGCGGCCCCGGCGGGCGTCCACCAGGCCCAGATGCTGCAACTCGGCGACGACCTTGGCGGCGTGCGTGTACGGCACGTCCATGTCCGCGGCCACCTGCCGGGTCGGCGGCGTGGACGTACCCGCGACGGCGAGCCGCATCAGGACGCGCAGCGCGAGGTCGGTGGAGCGCAGGAGCCGCATACCGCCAGCCTAGGTAATGCGCATCCGGGAGTCCAAATATCGCACGGGCAGGGACAGGCACCCGTGCGGGCACAGGCGCCCAGGCGGTCACCGGATCGCGGCGCTTCGCGTACCGCGGCCGGTGTCTGCCTACTGCGCGCCCCTGCTCCCCCACTACGATCAGCGGGCCCCACCGTCCCCGTCCCTTTCCCCGAAGGACACGCCCCATGGGTTCCGCGAACACCGATCACGACACCAGCGCCGCCCGCAAGGCCCACGTCGCCGCACTGCGCCAGGCCGAGCAGGCCCGTCAGCGGCGCCGCCGGGGTCTCACCGTCGCCGCGAGCGCGGTCGTCGTGGCGGCGCTCGCCGCCGGTGCCGTGTTCGTGGTGAAGTCGCGGTCCGACGACGGTGGTGGCGGCAAGGCCGAGGCGGCCGCCAGTGCCGGCGCCGACGGGAAGAACAGCGGCGTCGGCGCCAAGAGCGCGGCGGGCGGGCAGTTCGTCACCGGCCCGGACGGCGTGCGGACCTGGAAGGGCACGCTGAGCCGCAACCACGTCACCACGCCGGTGACCTATCCGATGCACCCGCCGGTCGGCGGCGACCACAACCCCGTGTGGGCGGACTGCAACGGCACCGTCTACACCGAGCCGGTGAAGGACGAGATGGCCGTGCACTCCCTCGAACACGGCGCCGTCTGGGTGACGTACACCGGCAAGGCGGCGAAGTCGGACGTGGCCGCGCTCGCCGCTCGGGTGAAGGCGACGCCGTACACGCTGATGAGCCCGTACGCGCAGCAGTCCGCCCCCATCGTGCTGTCGGCGTGGGGACACCAGGTGAGTGTGCGCAGCGCCGACGACCCGGCCGTGAACACGTTCCTCTCCACCTATGTGCAGGGCGCCCAGACGCCGGAGCCCGGCGCGTCCTGCTCCAGCGGGATGATGAAGTGAGGCACGTCGGGCTGATCGCCGGCGCGGCCGCGGCCGCGCTCGTCGCCGCCGGTGCGATCACCTACGCCGTCGCCGAGGACGAAGGGTCCTCGGCGCGCACGCCGGGTGCGGAGTCCGCGGACGCCGGGTTCGCCCGGGACATGGCCGTCCATCACCAGCAGGCCGTGGAGATGTCGTACATCGTGCGCGACCGCACGAAGGACGAGGACGTGCGGCGGCTCGCCTACGACATCGCGCAGACGCAGGCCAACCAGCGCGGCATGCTGCTCGGCTGGCTCGACCTGTGGGGGCTGCCGAAGGTCACGTCCGAGCCGCCGATGACCTGGATGGACATGGGGGGCATGGCCTCCGGCAAGGCCTCGGACGGTGCGTTGATGCCGGGCATGGCGACCAACGCCGAGCTGAGGGAGCTTCAGGGCCTGAGCGGGAAGCGCGCCGAGGTCCTCTACCTCCAGCTGATGACGGACCATCACAAGGGCGGCATCCACATGGCCGAGGGGTGCGTCCGCAGGTGCACGGTGGAGGTCGAGAAACGGCTCGCCCGGGGCATGGTGGAGGGGCAGGAGTCCGAACTGAAGGTGATGGCCGGCATGTTGAAGGAGCGAGGAGCCGCACCCAGGGCGTAACAAACTTTATTGGGTTCCTTTTGGCCTTCTTATTCCCCTGACATGAACAGTTCATCGACAGAGTGTGCACCGTCGAGTGATCCACTCGTCGACGAACCGCACAGGGGGTTCCATGAGATCCAACCGCGCCGCGCTGCGCGCCTCCGTGAGCCTGGCAGCCACCCTGCCCATGCTCGCGGGCGCGCTGGCGCTCGGCATACCCGCGGCCAGCGCCGCGGACAACCCGCACCGGGACGCGCTGGCCGGGACCAAGCCGGCGTGGGCCACGGCCAAGGCGGACAAGGGCGCGACGGCGGACACCTCACAGGTGTCCGCGCGCGTCTACCTCGCCGGCCGGGACGCGGCCGGGCTGGCCGCCTACGCACGGGCCGTCTCCGACCCGTCCTCGCCGCAGTACGGCAAGCACCTGTCCGCGCGCCAGACCCAGGCGCGCTTCGGCGCGACGGCGGCGCAGGTGGCCGCGGTCAAGTCCTGGCTGACGTCCGCCGGACTGAAGGTCACGTCCGTCACCGCCCACTACGTCGCCGTCAGCGGCGACGTCGCGGCCGCGGAGAAGGCGTTCGGGACGCAGCTGCACAACTACGCCAAGGGCGGCGCCACTTACCGAGCGCCGGTCTCCACCGCGTCCGTGCCCGAGGGCGTGCGGGACGCCGTCCTGACCGTCACCGGTCTCGACAACGCGCCGCACAAGGCGAGCCACAAGGACCAGCTGCCGCCGCCGGACGCCGTGTTCCGCAACTCCGGGCCGTTCTCGTCGTACTACGGCTCGAACATCGCCTCCACCCTGCCGGACGCGTACGGGCAGAAGATCCCGTACGCCGTGCGCGGGTACACCGGCAAGCAGTTGCGCGCCGCGTACGGCGCGGGCACGTACACCGGCAAGGGGGTGCGCGTCGCCATCACCGACGCCTACGCCTCGCCGACCCTCGCCTACGACGTGGCCACCTACGCCGGCAAGCACGGGGACGCCCGCTGGAGCACCGGGCAGCTGCGGCAGGTGCTGCCGAAGAACTACACCAAGACCGAGGAGTGCGGGGCCGCCGGCTGGTACGGCGAGGAGACGCTCGACGTCGAGGCCGTGCACGCGGTGGCGCCTGCCGCGCAGATCACGTACGTCGGTGCGGCTTCTTGTTACGACGACGATCTGCTGGACTCGCTCAGCAAGATCGTGGACGGGCACCTGGCCGACATCGTCTCCAACTCGTGGGGCGACATCGAGGCCAACCAGACGCCCGATCTCGCGGCCGCCTACGACCAGGTGTTCCAGTTCGGTGCCGTCGAGGGCATCGGGTTCTACTTCTCCTCCGGTGACAACGGCGACGAGGTCGCCAACACCGGCACCAAGCAGGTGGACACGCCGGCGAACTCGGCGTGGGTGACCGCGGTGGGCGGTACCTCGCTGGCGGTCGGCAAGGGCGACAAGTACCAGTTCGAGACCGGCTGGGGCACCGAGAAGGCCGCGCTGTCGGCCGACGGTCGCAGCTGGGTCGGCTTCCCCGGGGCGTTCACCTCCGGTGCGGGTGGTGGTACGAGCCGGACCGTGGCCCAGCCGTACTACCAGAAGGGGGTCGTGCCGGACGCCCTCGCCAAGGCCAACGGCGCCGCGGGGAACCGGGTCGTGCCGGACATCGCCGCGATCGCCGACCCGAACACCGGGTTCCTGGTCGGGCAGACGCAGACGTTCCCGGACGGGACGCAGCGCTACGACGAGTACCGGATCGGTGGTACGTCGCTGGCGGCGCCGGTGATCGCCGGTGTGCAGGCGCTGGCCCAGGAGGCCGGGGGCGGTCAGGCGCTCGGGTTCGCGAACCCGGCGATCTACGCCCGGTACGGGTCGAAGGCGTACCACGACGTCACGGACAACCCGACGGGGAAGGGGCTGGCCGTGGTCCGCGTCGACTTCGTCAACGGGGTGGACGCGAGCGGGGGGCTGAGCACGTCGGTGCGGAGCCTGGGGAAGGACAGCTCGCTGCAGGCCGTGAAGGGGTACGACGACGTGACGGGGGTCGGGTCGCCGGCCGGTGGGTACGTGGCGTCGTATCGGCGTCACTGAGGTTGTTGTGCGGCGCCTGGCCCCTGCGGGGGGCTGGGCGCCGTTTTTGTCTGCGGGTGGGGGTGCCTGCGGCGTCTGGGCCGGTTTTTGTCTGCGGGTTCGTTGTGGCTGGTCGCGCCGTTCCCCGCGCCCCTTTTGGTGCCTGCGGCGGCCCGTTGCTGTCCGGTGGCCGGTTGCGCCTTCGGTTCGTTGTGAGTCGGGGCCGGGGTGGGGGGTGTCCGTCCTCGGTCCGGCCGCCCGTCCACCGACGACGGCACCCTTGCCCGGTGCCGGCCGCTGCGGGCGGACACCCCCCACCCCGTCCCCTTCCCGCCGTACGCGGGTGCACCAACGCCGTGGCGCGCGCCTTCGACTGGGCACCCCGTCGCGCCGGGCTGCGCAGCCCGCGCCCGGTCGGCGTCGGCGCCGGGCAACCAGGAAACGCCGGGTGCGTAGCCCTGTGCGGCCCGTCGGGGGACATTATGTCGAGGTGACGATTACACTGGGCCGCGTGCCTCAACTTCGTCTCGCTCTGAATCAGATCGACTCGCGCGTCGGCGACCTCGCCGGGAACACCGAGACGGTCGTCCGCTGGGCCCGGCACTCCGCCGAGCAGGGGGCGCATCTCGCGGTCTTTCCGGAAATGGCGCTGACCGGCTATCCCGTCGAGGACCTGGCTCTCAGGTCCTCGTTCGTGGAGGCGTCCCGCACCGCGCTGCGCGCGCTCGCCGCCCGGCTCGTCGAGGAGGGGCTCGGGGAGCTGCCCGTGCTCGTCGGCTACCTCGACCGCTGCGAGACCGCCCAGCCGAAGTACGGCCAGCCGGCCGGTGCGCCGCAGAACGCCGCCGCGGTGCTCCACCGGGGGGATGTGGTGCTCACTTTCGCCAAGCACCATCTGCCGAACTACGGCGTCTTCGACGAGTTCCGCTACTTCGTGCCCGGTGACTCGATGCCCGTGCTGCGGCTGCACGGCGTCGACATCGCCATGGCGATCTGTGAGGACCTGTGGCAGGACGGGGGGCGGGTGCCGGCGGCGCGTTCCGCCGGAGCGGGGCTGCTGGTCTCCGTCAACGCCTCGCCGTACGAGCGCAACAAGGACGACACCCGGCTGGAGCTGGTCCGCAAGCGGGCCCAGGAGGCCGGCTGCACCACCGCCTATCTCGCCATGATCGGCGGGCAGGACGAGCTGGTGTTCGACGGTGACTCGATCGTCGTGGACCGTGACGGGGAGGTCGTCGCCCGGGCGCCGCAGTTCTCCGAGGGGTGCGTGGTGCTCGATCTGGAGCTGCCCGCCGCCGATCCCGGGGCGCCCGACGGGGTCGTGGACGACGGGTTGCGTATCGATCGGGTGGTGTTGTCCGAGGAGCCGGTGGCCCCTTATGCGCCGGAGCACCGCGGTGGCTACGCCGAGCGGCTCGACGACGAGGAGGAGGTCTACTCCGCCCTCGTCGTGGGGCTGCGTGCGTATGTGCAGAAGAACGGGTTCCGGTCCGTGCTCATCGGGTTGTCCGGGGGCATCGACTCGGCGCTCGTCGCGGCCATCGCCTGCGACGCCGTGGGGGCCGAGAACGTTCACGGCGTGGCGATGCCGTCCAAGTACTCCTCCGAGCACTCCCTCGGGGACGCCGCCGAACTGGCCCGGCGTACCGGGCTGAACTTCCGTACCGTGTCGATCGCGCCGATGTTCGACGCCTATATGGCGGCGGCCGAGCTGACCGGGCTGGCGGAGGAGAATCTGCAGTCCCGGCTGCGGGGCACGCTGCTCATGGCCCTCTCCAACCAGGAGGGGCACATCGTCCTCGCTCCGGGCAACAAGTCCGAGCTGGCGGTCGGTTACTCGACGTTGTACGGCGACTCGGTGGGCGCTTACGGGCCCATCAAGGACGTCTACAAGACGTGGATCTGGCGGCTGGCCGAGTGGCGCAACCGGGCCGCCTTCGAGAGGGGGCAGACGCCGCCCATTCCGGAGAACTCCATCACCAAGCCGCCGAGCGCAGAGCTGCGGCCGGGGCAGGTCGACACCGACTCGCTGCCGGACTATCCGGTGCTCGATGCCATCCTCGAGCGGTACGTCGACCGGGATCTCGGGGCCGATGCCATCGTCGCCGCCGGGTACGACCCCGAGCTGGTGACCCGGACGCTGCGGATGGTGGACACCGCCGAGTACAAGCGGCGGCAGTATCCGCCGGGTACGAAGATCTCGCCCAAGGGGTTCGGGAAGGACCGGCGGCTGCCCATCACCAACGGGTGGCGGGAGTCCGTCTGAGACGGCCGGGGGCGCCTTCGGGCGCCCCCCTTCGTCGTCAGTGGTGCAGGGTGGGCGCCTCGTGCGGGACGTGCGTCGCCACCACGCGCCCCTCGTGCGGGGACCTGCGGTCCACCGCGTAGGCGATCGCCGCCACGCCCAGGCCGAGCACGGCCAGCAGGGCGCCGGCCAGCGCCGGGGACGTCGTGCCGAAGCCCGCGGCCAGGGCCAGGCCGCCGATCCAGGCGCCGCCCGCGTTGGCCAGGTTGAACGCCGCCTGGTTGGCGGAGGAGGCCAGGGACGGGGCCGCGGACGCCTTCTCCATCACCATCAGCTGCAGCGGGGAGCCCGTGACGAACGCCGCCGTGCCCAGGAGGGCCACGGCGAGGGCCGCGGTGATCTGCGTGTGCATCAGCAGGGGGAACAGGGCCAGGACCGCGGCCAGTGACACCAGGCCACCGAAGAGGGTGCCGCGCAGCGAGTGGTCCGCCAGGCGGCCGCCCAGCAGGTTGCCGATCGTCGCTCCCACGCCGAACAGGGCCAGCAGGACGGTCACGCTCGCGTCGGCGTAACCGGCGGCGCCGGTGAGCATGGGCGTGATGTAGCTGTAGGCCGCGAACAGCGCGCCGAAGCCGGCGACCGTGGTGCCGAGGGCCAGCCAGACCGGCAGGGAGCGCAGGGCGGCCAGTTCGCCGCGCAGGCCCGTGGCGGACGCGTGGGTGTGGTCGTGCGGGATCAGCGCGGCGAGGGACGCGATCGCCGCCAGGCCGATCACGCTGACGCCGAGGAACGCGGCCCGCCAGCCGAGGTGCTGGCCGACCAGGGTGGCCACCGGGACGCCCGCGATGTTGGCGACCGTCAGGCCGAGGAACATCAGGGAGACCGAGCGGGCCTTGCGTTCCGGCGCCACCATGGTCGTGGCGACCACGGCTCCCACACCGAAGAAGGCGCCGTGCGGGAGGCCGCTGAGGAAGCGGGCCGCCAGCAGGGTGGCGTTGGTAGGGGCGAACGCGGAGAGCGCGTTGCCCACGACGAACAGGACCATCAGCGCGATCAGCACCGTACGGCGGGACATGCGCGCCGTGAGTGCCGCGAGGAGCGGGGCGCCGATGACCACACCCAGGGCGTACGCCGAGACCAGGTGGCCGGCGGCCGGGATCGAGATGTGCAGGTCGTCCGCGACGTCGGGCAGCAGCCCCATCATCACGAACTCGGTCGTACCGATGCCGAAGGCGCCCACGGCGAGGGCGAGCAGGGCCAGGGGCATGAAGTACCTTTCGAGACTTTGGGGACGTTCGGAAACTCTCTATGTTTCCGTTCGGAACAAAGTCTCTCAGGCGGAGTATTCCGCCAGGTGGCGCCCAGGTTACGGCTCTGCTGCGACCTGCGGTTTTACGCCTCCGGTGTGGTCACCTTCACACGGGCCGCGACCGGGAGGTGGTCGCTGGACGTGGCCGGCAGGGTCCAGGAACGCTCCGGCTCGACGCCCTTGACCATGATCTGGTCGATCCGGGCCATCGGGAACGACGCCGGCCAACTGAAGCCGAAGCCGTCACCGGCCGCGCCCTGCGTGGAGCGCATCTGGGAGGTGACCGCGTTCAGGGCGCGGTCGTTCATGGTGCCGTTGAGGTCGCCGAGCAGGATCACCCGGGGCAGCTTCTCGTCGGCGATGGCCTCGCCGAGGGCGTCGGCGCTCTTGTCGCGCTGCCGGGCCGTGAAGCCCGCGGCCGCCTTCACCCGCACCGACGGCAGGTGGGCGACGTAGACCGCGACCGGACCCTCGGGCGTGGCGACCGTGGCGCGCATCGCCCGCTTCCAGCCCAGCCGGATGTCCACGGCCTCGACGCCGGACATCGGGTACTTGCTCCACAGGCCCACCGTGCCCACGACCTCGTGGTGCGGATAGGTGGCCGCCAGCGCCCGTTCGTACGTGGGGACCGCGGACGCCTTGATCTCCTCCAGGGCGACCATGTCCGCGCCGGACGCGGCGACCTCACGGGCGGTGCCCGAGGGGTCGGGGTTGTCGGCGTTGACGTTGTGGGTGGCCACCATCAGGTCGCCGCCGCTGCCGCTCTTGTCGCTCAGCAGCCCGCCGAACAGGTTCAGCCACACGATCGCGGGCAGCACCACAGCGATCAGGGCGGTCGCCGAGCGGCGGACCAGGGCACCCACGACGAGGAGCGGGATCAGCACGCCCAGCCAGGGCAGAAACGTCTCGGTGAGGCTGCCCAGGTTGCCGAAGGTGTTCGGGATGCGGGAGTGGATCAGCATCACGAGGGCGAGGGCCACCGCGACCGCCGCGAGGAGGAGCCCGCGCCGCCAGATGTTTCTGTCCCCGCGCCACGACCGCAGCCAGCGAGCCGCCACGCGCCGGATCCGGGTTCCCGGGCGCTGGTCCCCTGCGCCACCGTCGGCCGTCTCCGTCACGTATGCCTGCTGCGCCATACCGTCGCCTCACTACCTGCCGTGCACACCGTCGTCCCCCGCGCCTCTACGACCCTAGGGGATGATCGGCTCTGTCCCTGCCGTCTCGGACGGCCGTACGGGCACGAGGACGAATCGGGTGGCGCGTGGAGTTCCGTTTACGCCCCCCGGGCGCGGTGGTTGTGACGAAACCTGCACATTAGGGCTGGGAACTGACGGGGCGTAGTCCTTCCATGACCGTGTCCACGATCCTCTCGGCCAGCCCCTCGGGCAGGTCCGCCTCGGGGCGCAGCAGGGTGCGGATGAGGATGGGGCCGACGAACATGTCGTTGGCCAGTGCCAGGTCCACGTCGGCGCGGATCTCACCGCGCTGCCGGCCGCGGCGCAGCACCTCAAGGCCGAGGTTGCGCCGGGGCACGATGACATTGGCGTGATAGGCCGCCCAGATGCGGGGGCTGGACTTCATCTGCACGTGCGCGTTGTGCAGCAGGGCCGAGGAGCGGCTGGCCAGGGCGCGCTGCCGCAGCGACTCCAGCAGGGCGATCAGGTCGTCGCGCATCGACGTGCCGGGCAGCTCCGGGTCCAGTGGTTCGGCGGCCCGGATGACGTCGACGAACAGTTCCTCCTTGCCGCTCCAGCGGCGGTAGATGGTGGCCTTGCCGACGCCCGCGGTGCGCGCGATGCGCTCGATGGACAGCTCGGCCAGCGGCACGCCCTCCTCCAGGAGTTTCATCGCTCCCTCGAGGATGGCGCGCTCCACGGCCTCGCTGCGGGGCCGGCCCCGGGCCGGGGCCTCGCTGCGGCTGTCGGCAAGACTCACGTCGTCCCGTCCCTTCGTCCGTTCCCGGCCTGCGGGAATTCTCCCTCGGCCGGGCAGGCGCTACTCCGCGGCCGCGACCAATTCCGGCTCGTCCTGGCCGCGCTGACCCTGCGTCGGACGGCCCGGCAGGAACAGCGCCACGACGACCGCGCCGACGACGGCCACGGCGGCGCCGCACAGGGCGGTGACGTGCATGGCGTGCAGGAAGGCGTCGTTGGCCGGGGCGACGAGGCCCTCGCCGCGCGGGCCCAGCTTGGCGGCGACACCGAGGGTGGCCTCGATGGACTCGCCCGCGACGTCGCGCAGACCGGCGGGCAGCGCGCCGAGCTTGCCCTCGATGCCGTTGCGGTAGGCCGCGGAGAGCACCGAGCCGAGGACGGCGATGCCGAGGGCGCCGCCGACCTGGCGGAAGGTGTTGCTCAGCGCGGACGCGGAGCCGGCCTTCTCGCGCGGCAGGGCCTGCATGATGACGACGCTGACCGGGGTCATGATGTGCGCCATGCCGGTGCCCATCAGGAAGAAGATGACTTCCAGCAGCCAGATCGGGGTGTCGGCCTCGAGCGTCGCGAACGCCGCCAGCATCGCGGCGATCACGATCATGCCGGCCGTGGTGGTGGCCCTGTTGCCGAAGCGGTCGACGACCAGCCGGGCGCGCGGCGCGAAGATCATCTGGGCGGCGGCCAGCGGCAGCATCAGCAGGCCGGTCTGCAGCGGGGTGTAGCCGCGCACGCTCTGGGTGTAGAAGACCGAGAAGAAGGTCACGCCCATCAGCGCGAAGAAGACCAGCGCTATCGCGCCGATGGCGGCGGAGAAGACCTTGTTCTTGAAGTAGGTGACGTCGATGGACGGGTGGTCGCTGCGCTTTTCGAACACGACGAACGCGGCGAGGACGAGCACACCGGCGCCGATGGACGCGAGCACAGTGGGGTCGGTGAAGTCGGCGAGCTGGCCGCCCTTGATGATGCCGTAGACCAGCAGGACCAGGCCGACGACGGAGAGCACCACGCCGACGGGGTCGACGCGGCCGGGGTTCGGGTCGCGGGAGTCGGGCACCAGCCACAGCATCAGCGCCAGGGCGAGCAGCACGATGGGCACGTTGACCAGGAAGACCGAGCCCCACCAGAAGTGGTCGAGCAGGACGCCGCCGGTGATCGGGCCGATGGCGATGGCCAGGCCGACGCCGCCCGCCCAGATGCCGATGGCCTTCGGCTGCTCCTCGCGCTCGAAGACGTTCATCAGTACGGCGAGGGTGGCGGGCATCACGAAGGCCGCGCCGAGGCCCATCACCGCGCGGAACGCGATCAGCTGTGTCGGCGAGCCGGACTCGGCGGCCAGGGCCGAGCCGATGCCGAACACCGCGAGCCCGCCGAGCAGCACCTTCTTGCGGCCGAGGCGGTCGCCGAGCAGGCCGGCGGTGAACAGCAGGCCGGCGAAGACGAGGGTGTAGGCGTTGATCGCCCACTCCAGCTCGCTCTGGGTGGCGCCGAGGCCGGTCGGGGCCGGGGTGGAGATGGTCTTGATCGCGACGTTCAGGATGGAGTTGTCCAGGACGACGATCAGCAGGCTGAGCATCAGGACCCCGAGGATCGCCCAGCGGCGCCGGTGCACGGCTTCGGGTATCCGGGGGGCGGAGGCGGCGGGAGTGGTCATGGGAGCGAGCGTAATCATTTTCGATACGGCACCGTGTCGTATCGAAAGTGTTTTTACCGCCTTCTTACGTCGGGTGCCCTTGCCGGGGCGGGTGACACGGTCCATGGCGGGGCCCCCTAGCCGTGTCTGGCACGAGGTGCCACCATGGAGGCGGTCCGGGGACGCCGTCAGGGCGCCTCGAGATGACGTAAGGAGCCGTGCCATGACGCAGCTTTCGGCTGCCTCGAACGCGCAGAGCGGTCCCTCCGACGGCAGCAAGGCGCTGTACGGGGGCAAGTCCAACCGCCGCATCACCGTCCGGGACATCGCCGCCGCCAAGGAGCGGGGCGAGAAGTGGCCCATGCTGACCGCGTACGACGCGATGACCGCGTCCGTCTTCGACGAGGCCGGGATCCCGGTGCTGCTCGTCGGTGACTCGGCGGGCAACTGCCACCTCGGGTACGACACGACCGTACCCGTCACGCTCGACCAGATGACCATGCTGTCCGCGGCCGTCGTCCGCGGCACCCGGCGTGCGCTGATCGTCGGGGACCTGCCGTTCGGGTCCTACCAGGAGGGGCCGGTGCAGGCGCTGCGCTCGGCGACCCGGCTGGTGAAGGAGGCCGGGGTCGGCGCCGTGAAGCTGGAGGGCGGCGAGCGTTCCCACGAGCAGATCCGCCTGCTGGTGGAGTCCGGCATCCCGGTGATGGCGCACATCGGGCTGACCCCGCAGTCGGTGAACGCCATGGGTTACCGCGTGCAGGGGCGCGGTGAGGAGGCCGCGCAGCAGCTGCTGCGGGACGCCAAGGCCGTGCAGGACGCGGGGGCGTTCGCCGTCGTGCTGGAGCTGGTGCCGGCCGAGCTGGCCGCCGAGGTGACCCGGGTGCTGCACATCCCGACGGTCGGCATCGGGGCGGGCCCGGAGACGGACGCGCAGGTGCTGGTGTGGACCGACATGCTCGGGCTCACCGGCGGGCGGGTCCCGAAGTTCGTCAAGCAGTACGCCGATCTGCGGTCCGTGATGGGCGACGCGGTGAAGGCGTTCGCCGACGATGTGGTGGGCGGCGCGTTTCCGCTGGAGGAGCACTCCGTCCACTGACGGACCGCGTCCGCTGACGGACCGCGTCCCCTGAGGGCGGCGGCCACTGTGAGCGTCGTCCACTGAAGCCAACGCCGATCGGCCCCGCCGGTTTCCCCCGCCGGCGGGGCCGTGTGCTGCGCGGCTCGTGCGGCTGGGTTGGTGCGGTGACCGTCCCAGGGGCTCTGCCCCTGAACCCCGGGGGGTTTCCCACCCACCCGCCCGTCTCCGTAGGCCAGGAGGCGCCGTCACGGGGCTCCGCCCCGAACCCCGGCGGGGGCTGCGCCCCCTGCACCCCCCCAGGGTGGCTGGGGCTCCGCCCCGCACCCCCGGGTGGGGAACCCGCCCCCGTCTCCGTAGGCCAAGAGGCACCCCCACGGGGCTCCGCCCCGGGCCCCCGGCGGGGCTCCGCCCCCTGCACGGCCCTGCACCCCGGCCCGGCACGCCCGCCACGCCCGGTACGCACGCCCTGCACCTCCTACACCCCCCGTACGCCTGTACCCCGACCGCCCCCTGCCACCGGCTCAGCCGCCCCCAGCGCCCGACCGATCGGGCTCTCGGCCCCCGGCCCCCCGATCCCCCCTCACACCTCAACCGCGCCCAGCTGGCGCAGTTGCGCCAGGACGTCGACGACTCCCCAGATCTCGGTGATGCGGCCGCCGGACTGGCGTACGACGAAGATCTCGTCGTAGCGGACGGGTCTGCCGGTCGGCGTCAGGTTTCGGTAGTCGCCGAGGTGGGTGCCCGTCACGGTGTTGCGATAGACGGCCTTGTCCCCCTGCGTGATCACGTCCTGGATCTCGACGTGCAGGTCGGGGAAGGCGGGCAGGAGCACCCGCCACACCTGCTTGAGCGCCTGCAGCCCGCTCACGCCCGTCGGCACCGGTGCGTGGAAGACGAGGCCGGGGTCGCAGACCTCGTCGATGGTCTTCTCGATCAGTTCCAGGTCGCCGCTGTTCACGGCGTCATGCATCCGGCTGAAGGCCGTCGTGTCGGTCATGTCCGTGTCCTTGGCTCGTCGGTCGGTGCCCGCACCCTTATGACGTCTCAGCGCCCCGGTCTGTGACATGTCGGCGGGATGTCGGCGCCGCCGGATGGCTGTCGGCCGGGTGTCGGTGGTTTGTCGGTGGAGGCTGACAACGTCATGGTCATGACGCGAATCGACAACAACCCCGGCGGCGCGGGCAGCGCCGTCACCGTGCGGGGGCTGGTCAAGCACTACGGCGAGACCAAGGCACTGGACGGCGTCGACCTGGACGTGCGCGAGGGCACCGTGATGGGTGTGCTCGGGCCGAACGGCGCCGGGAAGACCACGCTCGTGCGCATTCTGTCCACCCTGCTGGCCCCGGACGCCGGGCAGGCCCTCGTGGCCGGCTACGACGTCGTACGGCAGCCTCGCCAGCTGCGGCGGGTGATCGGGCTCACCGGGCAGTACGCCTCGGTGGACGAGAAGCTGCCGGGCTGGGAGAACCTGTACATGATCGGGCGGCTGCTCGACCTGTCCCGCAAGGACGCGCGAGCGCGGGCCGACGAGCTGCTGGAGCGGTTCTCGCTCACCGAGGCGGCCAAGCGGCCCGCGGGGACGTACTCCGGCGGCATGCGGCGGCGGCTCGACCTCGCCGCCTCCATGATCGGGCACCCGGCGGTGCTGTACCTGGACGAGCCCACCACCGGGCTCGACCCGCGCACCCGCAACGAGGTGTGGGACGAGGTCAAGCGGATGGTCGGCGACGGCGTCACCGTGCTGCTGACCACGCAGTACATGGAGGAGGCCGAGCAGCTCGCCTCCGAGCTGACCGTCGTGGACCGCGGCAAGGTCATCGCCGGCGGCGGCATCGAGGAGCTGAAGGCGAAGGTCGGCGGGCGCACGCTGCGGGTCCGCCCGCTGGATCCGCAGGAGCTGCAGCCGCTGGCCCGGATGCTCGACGAGCTGGGCATCACCGGGCTCGCCACCACCACCGTGGACACCCAGGCCGGTGCCCTGCTCGTGCCGATCCTCAGCGACGAGCAGCTGACCGCCGTGGTCGGCGCGGTCACCGCGCGCGGCATCACCCTGTCCTCCATCACCACCGAACTACCCAGCCTGGACGAGGTGTTCCTGTCCCTCACCGGCCACCGCGCCAGTGCCCCGCAGGACGCCACGCCCGCCGACGAACGCCAGGAGGTCGCCGCATGAGCGCCCACCCGTCTCCCACCGCCACCCCGAACGAGGCGCTGCGCGCCACCCCCGCAACCACCGCGACCGCCGCCACCACCACGCCCACCGCGACCGACGCCCGTATCCCGCTGCGCGGGCATCTGCGGCACACCGGCGCCCTCATCCGCCGCAACCTGCTGTGGATCCGGCAGGACCCCGAGTCGATGTTCGACGCGCTGCTGATGCCCGTCGTCTTCACGCTGCTCTTCGTGTACGTCTTCGGCGGCTCCATCGGGCAGGCGCTCGGCGGCGGCCAGGACCAGTACGTCCAGTACGTCATCCCGGGCATGATCGCGATGATGAGCATGACCCTGTCGCAGGGCGTCGGCACCGGCTTCAGCCAGGACTTCAACAGCGGTGTCATGGACCGGTTCCGCACGCTGCCCATCGGGCGCGGTTCCGTGCTGTTCGCGAAGATCACCGTGGAGCTGGGGCGGATGTTCTTCGCCACCACCGTGTTGATGATCGTCGCCGTGCTGGTCGGGTTCGACATCACCAACTGGCCGGGGCTGTTCGCCGCGGTCGGGCTGTCCGCGCTGTTCGCCTCCTCCATCATGTGGGTCTTCCTCACGCTCGGCGTGATGCTGAAGAACGCGCAGTCCGTGCAGGCGATGGGCTTCCTGGTGCTGTTCCCGCTCCAGTTCGGCTCGTCGATCTTCGCGCCGACGCAGTCGATGCCGGGCTGGCTGCAGGCCTTCACCGACTACAACCCGCTGTCCACGCTCGCCGACTCCGCGCGCGGCCTGATGGTCGGCGGCCCGGTCGCCCACGACCTGTGGGTGACGGTGGCCTGGTCGGTGGCGATCACCGCGGTGATGGCCCCGGTCGCCATCCACAAGTTCCGCACCAAGAACTGACGCCGGATGCACGGGCGTCGGTGCGCGTCAGACGAGGGCGGCGGCCTCCTCGGGGGAGAGGCCGGCGCCCTCGGCGTATGCGGCGGCGTACTGCTCGTCGTCGCCGAGCGCGGCACGCACGGCCTCCTCGGCCCGGTCGCGGGCGGCGCGTTCGGCGTAGCCGGAGACATGGCCGGGCGGCAGCAGGGCCTCGGCCGCGCCCAGGCAGCGGGCGCCGTCCCGGGCGCGGGCGCCGCCGTCGGCGCCGGTCAGGGCGGCCGCGGCGAGGACCAGGCACAGGGCGCGCATGTGCGGCACGATCGTGCGCGACAGCGGCTCGTTCGCCTGGGCCAGCGCCCGCCGGGTCTTGGCCAGCCCCTCGTCGTGGTGGCCGTCGACCACGTCGAGCCAGGCCTCCTGGGTGAGGATGAAACCGTCGAAGACGAAGAAGGAGGCCGGGCCGAAGTCCTCCCGCAGCCGTCTGATCAGCTCGCGGGCCTCGGCGGTACGGCCGGTGATACTGAGCCAGCCGGCGAGGAAGAGGCGGGCGGCCGGCATGGCCTCGGTGACCGCGCCCTCCGGCCGGTCGGCCACCTCGCGCAGCAGCGCCTCGCCGCGCTCGGGATCGCCCGCCTCCAGCAGCGCCGTGCCCAGCCGGGCGGTGAGCACGGTCTGCTGGGCGCGGGCGCCGAGCCGTTCGGCGACGGCGGCGGCGGCCTCGTAGTCCGCGGCGGCGGCCGCGTACTCGCCCGTGCGCTCGTGGGCCTCGCCGCGCGCCGACAGCGACTCCGCGACGCCCCAGTCGTCGCCGAGGCGGCGGAAGATCTCCAGTGCCTCGTCGGCGTCGGCGGCGGCGTCGCCGGCCCAGTCGGTGCGGTTGGCCAGGAGGTTGGCGCGCATCTGGAGGCAGAGGGCGAGCTCCCACTCGTAGTCGGGCCGGGTGCGGCAGGTGTCCACGGCCGCGTCGCCGATCACCCGGATCCGCTCGATGTCGCCGCTCAGCACCACGGCGAAGAACCAGACGTAGCCCGGCGGACGGCAGGCCTGCGGCAGGCCCGGGGCGTAGGTGCGGCTGACGATGCGCAGCTTCTCCTGGGCCTGCGGGGTCTGCCAGGCGTCCATCTCGGTGTCCATGCAGGCGAGCTGGATCAGGTGGACGCCGCGGCGGGCCTCGTCGAGCATCTCGCCGGACATCGGGGGCGGCGCGTCGGTGCAGCGTTCCCACAGCGGGGCGGCGGGGCGCACCGGCTCGGTGAACGGGTCGGGGCCGAGGGCCATGACCTCGGCGGCCCAGTTGCGGGTCTCGATGCGCAGGTCGCGCATCTGCCAGTACCAGCACAGCGACAGCACCAGGCAGAGCGCCTCCTGCTCGTCGCGGGCGGCGACGGCGTGCCGCAGGGCGGTGCGCAGGTTCTCGTACTCCCGCTCGATGCGCTCGATCGCGGCGCGCTGCCCGTGGCCGCGCAGCTGCGGGTCGGTGGTGCGGGCGAGTTCGCGGTAGTACGTCAGATGGGCGCGCTCGGCGTCGGCGCGGGCGCCGCAGTCGTCGAGGCGTTCGGCGGCGTACTCGGCGACCGTCTCCAGCAGCCGGTAGCGCATGGAGCCGTCCTCGCCGGTCGGGGTGGCGACGACGAGGGACTTGTCGACCAGGGAGGCGAGGGCGTCGAAGGCGGCGGGGCCGCACACGGCCTCCGCGGCCGGCAGGTCGCAGCCGCCGGCGAAGACGGACAGCCGCCGCAGGACGTCCCGTTCGTCCTCGTCGAGCAGGTCCCAGGACCAGTCGACGACCGCGCGCAGGGTCTGCTGGCGGGGCAGGACCGTGCGGCTGCCGGAGGTCAGCAGGCGGAAGCGGTCGTCGAGGCGGTCGGCGATCTGGCGCGCGGTCAGCATGCGCAGCCGGGCCGCGGCCAGTTCGATGGCGAGCGGCAGGCCGTCGAGGCGGCGGCAGATCTCCGCGCAGGCCGCCGCGGTCTCCTCGTCGGCGTCGACCCGGAAGCCGGGGCGGGCGGCCGCGCCGCGGTCGGCGAGCAGGCGGAGCGCGACCGGCTCGGGCAGCGGCTCCACGGGGCGCAGTACCTCACCGGGCACGCCGAGGGGTTCGCGGCTGGTGGCCAGCACCGTCAGCTCCGGGCAGCGGGCCAGCAGCTCCTCGGTGAGTCGGGCGGCGGCGTCCACGACGTGTTCGCAGTTGTCGAGGATGAGCAGCATGCGGCGCCGGGCGCAGTGCTCGGCGAGGCGGACGACGGGGTCGTCGTGGCGTTCGGCCACGGCCCGCATCTCCTCGGCGCCGGCGCCGCGCAGCACGGTCTCACGGGCGCCGACGGCGGTCAGGACGGCCTCGGGGACGGCGCCGGGGTCGTCCACGGGCGCGAGTTCGGCGAGCCACGCGCCGTCGCGGGCGACGTCCCGGACGCTCTCGGCGGCCTCCTGCGACAGACGGGTCTTGCCGGCCCCGCCGGGCCCGAGGAGGGTGACCAGCCGGGCGGTGCCGAGGTCCTGGCGGATCGCCTCGATGTCCGTCTCCCGGCCGACGAAGGAGGTGAGCCGGGCGCGGAGGTTGCCGGGCGGCTGCGGAGCGGAGGCGGCGGGGCCGGCGCTGGGCGGGGAGGGGGCCGACGGGAGTGTGACCTGGGCGGCGGGGGCCGGTGGGACCTCGGACGGGCCGGGCACGGCGTCCTGCGTGTCGTCGGGGTTCAGCAGCCGGGCGTGCAGGGCGCGCAGTTCGGGGCCGGGGTCGGAGCCGAGGCGGTCGGCGAGCAGGTGGCGTATCTCGTCGTAGGCGGCGAGGGCCTGCGCGGTGCGGCCGGTGTCGCGCAGGGCGCACAGCCGCAGCGCCTGCAGCGGTTCGTCCAGGGGGTGGGCGTCGCACAGCGCGGTCAGCTCGGGCAGCGCCTGGTCCGCCTCGCCGAGCGCGAGCGCGGCGGTCAGCCGGGCGCGCCGCGCGTCCAGGCGGCGGGTCTCCCAGCGGGCCGCCTCGGCGGTGCGGTCGGGCAGGTCGGCGAGGGCCGGGCCCTGCCACAGGGCGAGGGCGTCGTCCAGCAGGGCGGCCGCCTTGGCGGGGTCGCCGTCGGTCAGGGCGCGCAGTCCGTCGGCGGCCAGCCTCTCGAAGCGGTGCAGGTCGACGTCGTCGGGGCCGGCGGCGAGCCGGTAGCCGCCGTCGGCGGAGGCCACGGCGGCCGCGCCGAGCGCCCGGCGCAGCCGCCCGACCAGCGCCTGCAGCGCCCCGGGCGCGTCGGCGGGAGGATCGTCGCAGGCCCACACCTCCTCCACGAGCAGCGTCGCGGGCACGGTACGGCCGGCCCGCAGGGCGAGCACGGTCAGCAGGGCGCGCAGCCGCGCCCCGCCGAGTGCGACGGCCGAGCCGTCGGGGCGGAGTACCTGGGTGGTGCCGAGGATGCGGTAGCGCACAAGGTCCATTGTGTCGGGGGACGCCGGGACACCGCTCCCGGGTTTCCGATGCGCGCCGGCCGGCAGGAACCCGGGGCTCCCCGCCGGACGTTCTCTCCGCGTCACCGGTACGGTCGACCCGCGTGCCGCCGCCGACCTCAGTCAGGAGCCCCATGACGACCGCCGCCACCCGTCACAGTGACCGCCGGATCAGTCCCGTCTTCCTCGGGATCGTGGCCGTGGCGGCGGTGGCGGGGTGGGCCGCCTGGAGCGGGTTCGCCGAGCAGCCGAGGGTGGCGGTGTTCCTGTTCGTGACGGCGGCCTGGGTCGTCTCCCTGTGCCTGCACGAGTACGCGCACGCGCGCACCGCGCTGCACAGCGGGGACGTCACGGTCGGCGCGAAGGGCTACCTCACGCTCAACCCGATGAGATACACCCACGCCCTGCTGAGCATCGTGCTGCCCGTGGCATTCCTGATCATGGGCGGGATCGGGCTGCCGGGCGGCGCGGTCTTCATCGAGCGGGGCCGCATCCGGGGCCGCTGGCGGCACAGCCTGGTCTCGGCGGCCGGCCCGCTGACGAACGTCGTGTTCGCCGTGGTGTGCACGGCCCCGTTCTGGCTGGGCTCGCCGGACGGCATGCCCGGCGACTTCCGCTACGCGCTGGCGTTCCTGGCGCTGCTGCAGGTGACGGCGGCGATCCTGAACTTCCTGCCGGTGCCCGGGCTGGACGGCTACGGCGTGCTCGAGCCGTGGCTGTCACCGAAGGTGAAGCGGCAGGTGGACCCGTACGCGCCGTTCGGGCTGCTGTTCGTGTTCGCGCTGCTGTGGGTGCCGTCGGTGAACGCCGTGTTCTTCGACGCGGTCCACGCGATCCTGCGCGGCCTGGGCGTGAGCGACTTCGACGCCTTCTGGGGCCGGGAGCTCTACCGGTTCTGGTGAGCCGGCCGGGCCGCCGCGCGGCCGCGCCGCAGGTAGTACCAGGCCATGTTGGACGAGACACCCGCCAGCAGCACCCAGACGACACCCAGCCAGCTGCCCTGGACGAAGGAGACGACGGCCGCGACCACGGTGAGGACGCAGACGGCGAGGGCGTAGAGGGCGAGGCGGGGCATGGGGGTCGGCTCCTGTCGGGACGGTCGGCGGTCGGGCGGTCGGGGGCTGTGCGGCGCCGGGGCTGCTCGCAGGGTGCCGGTAGGCGGCGGGGGGCACTGCGGGCATCTTCCGACGCCCCCAGTGTCCCCCATCGCTCACACGTCGGTGATACGCAGCCCCGCGTGCGCCTTGTACCGGCGGTTGACGGAGATCAGGTTCGCGACCAGCGACTCCACCTGGTGGGCGTTGCGCAGCCGGCCGGCGAAGACGCCGCGCATGCCGGGGATGCGGCCGGCGAGGGCCTGGACGATCTCCACGTCGGCACGGACCTCGCCGAGCACCATCACGTCGGTGTCGATCCGCTCGATCTGCGGGTCCTGCAGCAGGACCGCCGACAGATGGTGGAAGGCGGCGGTGACCCGCGAGTCGGGCAGCAGGGCGGCGGCCTGCTCGGCGGCGCTGCCCTCCTGCGGCTTCAGCGCGTAGGCGCCCTTCTTGTCGAAGCCGAGCGGATTGACGCAGTCCACCACGAGCTTGCCGGACAGTTCCTCGCGCAGGGACTCGAGCGTCTTGGCGTGGCCCTCCCACGGCACGGCGACGATCACGATGTCGCTGCGCCGGGCGGTCTCGGCGTTGTCGGCGCCCTCGATGCCGTGCCCGAGTTCCCCGGCAGCGGCCTGCGCCCGCTCGGCGGCCCGCGAGCCGATGATCACCTTCTGCCCGGCCCGGGCGAGGCGGTAGGCCAGCCCCTTGCCCTGCGGCCCGGTCCCGCCGAGCACGCCCACGACGAGCCCGGAGACGTCCGGGAGGTCCCAGGGGTCCTTGGCGGGGGCCTTCTGTGCGCTGTCGCTAGTGGTCATGGGGCGACAATACGTGGCTCCGCGCACGGTGCTGCGGGCGGCGGCAGGGAGCCGCGTCCGTCCCCGGGTCGGGCGAATCCGGGCCGAAGTCCGGGGCGCGCGGCGCCCGGTTGCGCAAGGATGCGGGCCCATGGACGCCGTACGGGTCGCGCTGCTGCGGGAAGTGCTCGCCGGGACCGAGTGGCTCGGGGCCACGCGGAGATTCGCGGGGGCACTGCGGGGGTCGGTCGTGTCGCACGGGGGCGGGCTGCTGCTCGTCGGCACACCGGAGTACGAGCCGTGGCATCTCGCGGCTCATCTGCTGGACGAGGCCGCGTGGTCGGGGACGCCGGAGCTGGCGCCCACGCTGGTCCGGCACGGCGCGCGGCCGTCGGATCCGGCGCATCTGGCGGTCGGGCCGGGCCGGATCGAGGCGGCGCGGCGGGGCGAGACGCTGCTCGTGGTGGCGCCCGGGGAGCCGGAAGCGCTGCTCCAGCGGGTGCACGACGCCCGGCGGGCCGGGGTGACCGTGCTGGCGCTCGGCGGCGCGCAGGGCGAGCTGGCGGGGATGGCGCACGAGGCGCTGGCGGTGCCCGAGGGGGCGGAGCTGGACCTGGACACGGTGCAGCACCTGGTGAGCGCCGCGGCCGGGGAGAGCGCGGTGCCGGGCGCCCCGAGGGGCCGGCGCAGGTTCCGCGACCGTCTGTCCCGGCTGGCGGAGTCCCTGACGGCCCCGCCCCCGGCACCCTGGTGACACTCCGGCCGCCCGTCCCGGCTCCCGTCCGGTGGGGAAAAGCGATTGCCCCGGGGCGGCCGGCCCTCCAGCATGTCCCCTCGTGAACGCCCCCTCCCGCCTTCGTGCGCTGCTGCCCGACCTCGCGCCCTGGAAGGCGTCCGCCGACTTCCGGCGGCTGTGGATGTCGGGGCTGATCTCGGGCTTCGGGAGCTTCCTGACGTTCGTCGCGCTGCCGGTGCAGCTGAAGGAGCTGACCGGGTCCGCGGCGGCGGTGGGCGCCCTGGGGGCCGTGGAGCTGGTGCCGCTGGTGGTGTGCGGGCTGTACGGCGGCGCGCTGGCCGACGCGTTCGACAAGCGGAAGCTGATCCTGTGGACGGAGGCCGGGCAGGGCCTGCTGTCGGCGCTGCTGCTGGTCGATGCGCTGTTGCCCCGTCCCGCCGTGTGGCCGCTGTATCTCGTCGCCGCGCTGTCCTCCGCGCTGGTCTCGGTGCAGCGGCCGGCGCTGGACTCGCTGTGGCCGCGGATCGTCGCGCACGACGACCTGCCCGCGGCGGCCTCGCTGAACTCCCTGCGCTGGACGGTGGGCGGGGTGGCGGGCCCCGCCGTCGCAGGTCTGGTCGTCGCCTACGCCGGTCTCGGCTGGGCGTACGCCGCGGACCTGGCGACGTTCGTCGTGTCCGTGGTGTACGTCGTCGGTATCGCCGCCTCCCCCGCCGCCCACGAGGCCGCCAAGCCGTCGTTGCGTTCCATCGCGGAGGGCGCCCGGTACGCGTGGGGCCGCAAGGAGCTGCTCGGCACCTACGCGATCGACCTGGCGGCGATGTTCCTGGCGATGCCGCTCGCGGTGCTGCCGTTCCTCGCGGACGACCTGGGCGCGCAGTGGTCGCTGGGGCTGATGTACGCGGCGGTGCCGTTGGGTTCGCTGCTGGTGAGCCTGACCGGCGGCTGGGCCTCGCGGGTGCGCCGGCACGGGCGGATGGTCGTGCTGGCGGCCGCCGGGTGGGGTCTGGCGGTCGCGGCCGCCGGTATGGCGGGGAACGTATGGCTGGTGCTGCTGTTCCTGACCGTGGCGGGCGGTTGCGACATGGTCAGCGGGATCTTCCGCTCCGCGATGTGGAACCAGACGATCCCGGACGAGCTGCGCGGCCGGCTCGCCGGGATCGAGCTGCTGTCGTACTCGGTCGGGCCGACGGTCGGCCAGGTCAGATCGGGCGGCTTCGCCGCCTGGTGGGGCGTGCGGGCGTCCGTCTGGTCCGGTGGGCTGCTGTGCGCGGGCGCGGTGGCGCTGCTGGCGCTGTGCCTGCCGCGGCTGATGGCGTACGACGCGCGGACGAACGAGCACGCGGTGCGGCTGCGCGAACACCGCGCAGCCGCGGCCGAGGCGGTGTCGGGCTGATCAGTCGTCCTCGGCGGCCCCGGCGGCGGGGGCGTCGTGCCACTGGGGGTCGTTCTCCCACTGGAGGTTGCGCTCGCGGGCCGTCTCCATCGCCTGTTCCGCCTCCCGACGGGACGCGTAGGGTCCGAAACGGTCCTTGCCCGGGCAGTCCGGGCCCTCCTCGACCTTCTTGTGCTCCAGGCAGTAGTACCACTCGCCCGGCTTGCCCGCCGTGCGCTTCTTGAACAGGGCCATGGCCTCGCTCCTCTCGCCACCGACATGTTCCCCCATGGCTGCTGGTTAGACTCGCTGGCATGTCTGGCCAGTCGCTGCTCGTCCCAGGGGAGCTGTCTCCCATCCGTTCCGTGCCCGGTAACATCCGCCGGCCCGAGTACGTCGGCAAGCCCGCGCCGACGCCGTACACCGGGCCGGAGGTGCAGACGCCGGAGACGATCGAGGCGATGCGGATCGCGGGCCGGATCGCGGCGCGGGCCATGGAGGAGGCCGCGAAGCTGATCGCGCCCGGCGTCACCACGGACGAACTGGACCGGGTGGCGCACGAGTACATGTGCGACCACGGGGCCTATCCCTCCACGCTGGGCTACCGCGGGTTCCCGAAGTCCCTGTGCACCTCGGTCAACGAGGTGATCTGCCACGGCATCCCGGACTCCACGGTGCTGCACGACGGCGACATCGTGAACCTGGACGTGACGGCGTACATCGGCGGGGTGCACGGCGACAACAACGCCACCTATCTGGTCGGGGACGTCGACGAGGAGTCCCGGCTGCTCGTGGAGCGGACGCGGGAGGCGCTGAACCGGGCGATCAAGGCCGTCCGGCCGGGCCGGCAGATCAATGTCATCGGCCGGGTCATCGAGTCGTACGCCAAGCGCTTCGGGTACGGCGTGGTGCGGGACTTCACCGGGCACGGCATCAACTCGTCGTTCCACTCGGGTCTGATCGTCCCGCACTACGACAGCCCGCACGCGACGACCGTGATGCAGCCGGGGATGACGTTCACGATCGAGCCGATGCTGACCCTCGGTACGCACGAGTACGACATGTGGGACGACGGCTGGACGGTCGTGACGAAGGACCGTAAGCGGACCGCCCAGTTCGAGCACACGCTGGTGGTGACGGACACCGGCGCGGAGATCCTCACGCTGCCGTGACGTCGTCCCTCGGCCCCGCGGCGTTGGCCGCGCTGAACACGGCGGTGCTGCGGGCACTGGGCGAGGAGTTCCCGCTGTCGGCGTGCGCGGCGGCGCGCCCCGGAAACGCCCGAGGGACGGGCGCCCCGGGAGGCGCCCGTCCCTCACGAGTCGCCGCGGACTCAGAAGTCGCCGCGGCGCCCGGCGCCCTGTTCAGCGCTCCAGGACGACCCTGCCGCCGATCTCCACCCAGCCGTCGGGCTGGGGGGCCGTGAGGATCTGGGAACCGGCGCCCTGGGTGATGTTGAGGGCGCGGCCGAGGTGGTCCGTGAGCAGCAGAGCCGCCGCTCCGGTCGCCTCGTCCTCGGTGATGCCGTCGTCGCGGCCGGGGAAGGCGCGGGCGCGCACCCGGCCTGCGGGCTCGTCCTCCCACGCCCAGGCGTAGATCCATTCCCCCGGCGGCGGCACGGGCAGGGCGTCGACCTCGGCGGCCGTCGCGTACCGGCGCAGGGTGCGCGGCGGCGCCCACTCGGCGCGGGCCTCGATCCAGCAGAACTCCCCGTCCTGCCGGGCGCCGACCACCCCGGCGGGCGTGACGAGTTCGGGCACGTCGAGCAGCCAGGCGCTGCCCACGCAGGGGTGGCCGGCGAACGGCAGCCGCAGGGTGGGCGTGTAGATGTCGATCAGGCCGCGCTCGGGGTCGTCGACGAACACGGTCTCGCTGAGGCCGAGCCGGCCCGCGAAGGCCTGCCGTTCGGCCGGATCGGGCATCCGGGAGCCGTCGCGGACGACGCCCAGCTCGTTGCCGTAGCCGCCGTTCGGCGCACAGAAGACGCGCAGCACGTCGTAGTCGGTCACCGGGGCATTGAAGCATCGGGGGCCGTGTGCGCCGTCGGCGCATCGGTGCGCCCGGTGTGCCACGACCGGCGGGGCGCCCTCGGCCGTGGGTGCGCTGGGGCCACTGTCACAGGTCCTGACCGACGGACGGGAAACCCTTGAACGTCCCTTTACTATTCTTTGGCGTTCCATTTGAGTCACCGTGATCAAGTCGCACCCTTACAGCGTCCATGAGAGCTGAATCACGGCATGCGGGTACGCCGTGCAGGTAAGCCTCGGTTAAGTTAGGCGAGCCTCACCAACCTCGTGAGGCCCGACACGACGTTTTTCAGCCACCGCCGGGAGCCCCGCATGCGAGCCGCCAGACTGACCGTCACCGCCGCCGTCGCCACCGCGGCGGCTCTGGCCGCCGTCACCGGCTGCACCCAGAAGAGCAAGGCCGAGGGCGGCGACGGTGCGATCCAGGTGACCGCGACGGACGACAAGTGCGAGGTCTCCAAGAAGGAGGTCCCCGCCGGACACGTCGAGCTCTCCATCGAGAACAAGGGCACCAAGGTCACCGAGGTCTACGTCCTCTTCCCGGACGACCGCGTCGTCAGCGAGCGCGAGAACATCGGCCCCGGCACCAAGCAGAAGGTCACCGCCGAGGTGAAGGCCGGCGAGTACCGGATCGCCTGCAAGCCCGGCATGAAGGGCAAGGGCATCCGCCAGACCCTCAAGGTGACCGGCGGCGCCACCGCCGCCCGGCGCGACCCGCGCCTGGACCAGGCCGTCGCCGCCTACCGCACCTATGTGCAGGAGCAGGCCGACGAGACGCTGCCCAAGGCCGAGGCGTTCGTGAAGGCCGTCCAGGCCGGGGACGTGCAGGCGGCGAAGAAGGCGTACGCGCCCTCCCGCCTGGGCTGGGAGCGCACCGAGCCGGTCGCCGAGTCCTTCGGCGACATCGACCCCAAGGTCGACGTCCGCGAGGACGGCCTCGAGGCGGGCCAGAAGTGGACCGGCTGGCACCGCCTGGAGAAGGCGCTGTGGCAGGACGGGAAGATCGGCGCCGAGGAGAAGACCCTCGCCGGCCTGCTGGTCACCGACCTGAAGGACTGGCAGAAGCGGGTCGGCACCGCCGAGATCACCCCGACCTCCATGGCCAACGGCGCCAAGGAGCTCCTCGACGAGGTCGCCACCGGCAAGGTCACCGGCGAGGAGGAGCGCTACTCGCACACCGACCTGGTCGACTTCAAGGGCAACGTCGAGGGCGCGCAGAAGTCCTACGAACTGCTCAAGCCGGTCGCGCAGGCGAACGACAAGGCGCTCACCGCCGAACTGGACAAGCAGTTCGCCGCGCTGAACACGCTGCTGGACAAGTACCGCGCCGACAAGCAGTCGTACGACTTCACCTCCTACGACAAGGTCGGCGCCGGCGACCGCAAGCAGCTCTCGGACGCGGTCAACGCGCTGGCCGAGCCGCTGTCCAAGCTCGCCGCCGCCGTCGCGAAGTGACCGAAGGACGAATCGATGACGGACACACAGGCCTCTGAGACGACCGGCGCCAAGGCGCCCAGCAGGCGCGCGCTGATCGGCTGGGGCGGGGCCGGGCTGGCGCTCGGCGCCGCGGTCGCCGGCGGCGCGGTCGCGGTCACCCGCACCGGCGACGACATGGACCCGGCCGCCGCCGACGCGGGCGGCGCCGTCGAATTCCACGGCGCCCACCAGGCCGGCATCGCCACACCCGTGCAGGACCGGCTGCACTTCGCAGCGTTCGACGTCACCACGTCCGACCGCGCCGCGTTCGTGCAGATGCTGAAGGACTGGACCGAGGCGGCGCGGCGGATGACGGCCGGCAAGGCGGTCGGCGAGGGCGCCTACGGCGGGCTCGCCGAGGCTCCGCCGGACGACACCGGCGAGGCGCTCGGCCTCAAGCCGTCCCGGCTCACCCTCACCATCGGCTTCGGCCCGTCGCTGTTCGACAAGTTCGGCCTGAAGGACAAGCGGCCCGAGGCCCTGGTCGACCTGCCCAAGTTCCCCGGCGACAACCTGGACAGGACCCGCAGCGGCGGCGACCTGTGCATCCAGGCCTGCGCCGACGACCCGCAGGTCGCCGTGCACGCCATCCGCAACCTCGCCCGCATCGGCTTCGGCAAGGTGGCCATCCGCTGGTCCCAGCTCGGCTTCGGCAAGACGTCGTCGACGACACCGGGCGCGCAGACCCCGCGCAACCTCTTCGGCTTCAAGGACGGCACCCGCAACATCGCGGCGACGGAGAGCGATCGCCTGAAGAAGTTCGTGTGGGTCGGCGAGGGCGACGGCACCGACTGGATGACCGGCGGGTCGTACCTGGTCGCCCGGCGCATCCGGATGAACATCGAGACCTGGGACCGCACCTCGCTGCAGGAGCAGGAGGACGTCTTCGGCCGCGACAAGCGAGAGGGCGCCGCCGTGGGCAAAGCCAAGGAGCACGACGAGCCGTTCCTGAAGGCGATGAAGCCGACCGCGCACGTGCGGCTCGCGCACCCCGACTCCAACAACGGGGCGACGATCCTGCGCCGCGGCTACTCCTTCACCGACGGCACCGACGGCCTCGGCCGGCTGGAGGCCGGTCTGTTCTTCCTGGCCTACCAGCGCGACGTGCGCAAGGGATTCATCCCGCTCCAGCGCAACCTCTCGCGCATGGACGCGCTCAACGAGTACACCCAGCACGTGGGTTCGGCGATCTTCGCGATCCCGCCGGGAGTCAAGGACGCCGGCGACTGGTGGGGCCGCACGCTGTTCTCCAAGGAGGCGTAGTTCGATGTTCAGCAACTACCTGATCGGGCTGCGCGAGGGCCTCGAGGCCAGCCTCGTGGTCTGCATCCTCATCGCCTACCTGGTCAAGACCGGGCGGCGGGACGCGATCCGGCCCATCTGGATCGGCATCGGCATCGCGGTGGCCATCGCCCTCGGCTTCGGCTGCGTCCTCGAATTCGGCTCGCAGGAGCTGACGTTCCAGGCGCAGGAAGCACTCGGCGGCTCGCTGTCCGTCGTCGCGGTGGTCCTGGTGACGTGGATGGTGTTCTGGATGCGGCGCACCGCGCGGCATCTGAAGTCCGAACTGCACGGCAAGCTGGACGCGGCCCTGAAGATGGGCACCGGCGCGCTGGTCGCGACCGCGTTCCTCGCCGTCGGCCGCGAGGGCCTGGAGACCGCGCTGTTCGTGTGGGCGTCCGTGCACGCCGCCTCCGACGGCACCCCGCGCCCGCTGATCGGCGTCGCGCTGGGCCTGGCCACGGCCGTGTTCCTGGGCTGGCTGTTCTACCGGGGCGCGCTGAAGATCAACCTGGCGAAGTTCTTCACCTGGACCGGCGCCATGCTGGTCGTCGTCGCGGCCGGTGTGCTGGCGTACGGCTTCCACGATCTGCAGGAGGCCGACTGGCTGCCGGGGCTGAACAACCTGGCCTTCGACATCAGCTCCACCATCCCGCCGGACAGCTGGTACGGCACGCTGCTCAAGGGCGTGTTCAACTTCCAGCCCGACCCGACGGTCCTCCAGGTCACGGTGTGGCTGCTGTACCTGATCCCGACGCTCGCCGTCTTCTTCGCCCCGGTAGGGTTCGCCTCCGGGAAGGGGAAGGTGAAGCAGCCCAATGACACGGGAGACAAGGGTTCCCAGCCGTCGACGGCTTCGCAGGCGTGAGCGCGCCGCGCTGGCGACGGCCTCACTGACCGCGCTGGCGCTGACCGCGAGCGGGTGCGTGGTGGTGCACGGGGAGCGCGAGGTGCTCCCCGCCACCACACGGGCCGAGGCCGCGCAGGCGCTGACGCAGTTCACGACCGCGTACAACAAGGCAGACAAGGCCTACGACGCCTCCCTGGACGCCGACTTCACCACGGGGGCCTTCGGCGACATCGACGCCGCGCGGCTCAAGGCGCGGCACGCCAACAGTCCGCAGGGCAACTCCGCGCACACGCCGCTGGTGCTGTCGGACGTGACGTACACGATCCCGAAGAAGGCGGGCTGGCCCCGGTGGTTCGTGGCTCAGGCGCGGGGGAACCGGGCGGAGAAGCTGCGGTGGCTGCTGGTGTTTTTGCGGCACGATCCGGACGAGCCGTGGCAGGTGGCGTTCCTGACGCTGGCCAAGCCGGGCAGTGTGCCGCGGTTCAAAACGGACGCGGACGGGTTCGCGGAGGCGGTGGACGCCGACGCCGCGGATCTGGCGGCCACGCCGGCGTCGTTGAGCCGGCGCTACACGACGTACCTCAAGAGCGGTGGCGACGGCTTCGCGGACGGGCCGCACACGAGTGTGTGGCGGGCGGCGCGGAAGAAGCAGGCGCGGCGGCCGGGGCTGGCGAACCAGTACATCGACACGCCGCTGACCCGCGGGGACTACGCACCGCTCGCGCTGCGCACGGCGGACGGGGGTGCGCTGGTGTTCTTCACCACGCGGCACTACCAGAAGCAGACGGCTGCGCCGGGGGCGACGGTGCCGAACCCTGGCGCGGATGTGCTGGCGTTGACGTCCGGGGAGATCAAGCAGTCACTGATGATGGAGTTCGTGTCGAACGAGGTCGCGCTCGATCCGGCGAAGTCCTCCGGACGGTCCGAGGTGAGTGTGCTGGGGCGGACTCAGGGGATGACGTCGGCACAGGGTAGTTAGAGCGGGTCGCCTGCGGGCGGCTCGGGCGGGGTTCTGCGCGGGTCTCGTTGTGGTTGCTCGCGCCGTGCCCCGCGCCCCTGAACGCCTGCGGCGTTCCCCCTCGCCCCCCGGATGCCGGAGGCCTCAGTGGCGCAGGGGCCAGGGGGCCGGGTCCTGGCCCGTGTAACGGGCGCAGGCGTCCGTGAGGGTTTCCAGGAGTGTCAGGGGGTCGGGGAGCGGGTGTTCGGGGCCGCGGAGCCAGTGGACCGACTCGCCGTCGTCTCCGGGGAGGCGGGCGGGGGGTACGAGGACGTAGGAGCCCCGGCAGTGCCAGCGCAGGCCGGGGTGTTCGTCCATGGTCTCGGGGTGGCAGTCCAGCTCGCACGGCCACCACTCGTCCTCGTCCTCGGGCGTGCCCCGGGTGAGGGTGAAGAACAGCATGCGGCCGTCGTCGCTCTGCGCGACCGGGCCGACGTCCACGCCCTGCGACTGGAGGCGCTCCAGGGCCTCGCGGCCGGCCTGGAGGGGGACGTCGAGGACGTCGTGGACCATGCCGGTAGCCGTGATGAAGTTGGCCTGCGGCTCGTGGCGGGCCCAGCGTTCGATCTGGGAGCGGTCGGTGGTGGACTGCGTCTGCCAGGCGAACGAGATCGGGTGCCGGGCCGGGGTGGGGCAGCCCACGCGGTCGCAGGAGCAGCGGTAGCCGGGCGCCGGGTGCGCGGCGGGCGCGAGCGGTAGTCCGGCTCCGGCCGCGGCGAGCAGCAGGGCCTCACGGCCGTCGGCGTCGGCGGCCTGTTCCGGTCCGCGTCCCCGCAGCCATTGGGTGAGTTTGCCCCTCAGGCTCATCGGACCGCCGAACTCCGCGCTCATCTATCCCCTCGCCTCGCTGTGGTGCCGCCAGCATGCCCTATGGTCGCACCATCCGGTGCATCGGGGGGCCGGTGCGGACATCCCGGGTACCGGGGACGAGACGTACCGCACACGCTCAGCGCGGGGCGAGGCCGTACAAGGCGTAGTCGACCAGGGCGTCGGTGTAGGCGTGCGAGATCGGGCCGGTGCGCTGCAGCCAGCGCTGGGCGAGGGGTGAGACGAAGAGTTCCAGGGCGATGCGCGGGTCGATGTCGGGGCGGACGTGGCCGGTGGACTGTGCGGTGCGCAGGCGGTCGACGTAGAGCTGGAGCTGGGGTTCGAGGAGCTCCGTGATGAACTGCCTGCCGACCTGTTCGTTGACCACGCCCTCGGCGGTCAGGGCGCGGGCGGGTGCCTCGAAGCCGGGGTCGAGCAGTTCGTCGACGGTGGCGCGCAGCACGGCCTTGAGGTCGGCTGCGAGGTCGCCGGTGTCGGGGATGGCGTAGGGCTCCTGGCCGGCGGTTTCGGCCGTCCGGTGGGTGAGGTCCAAGAACGCCTCCAGCAGGACGTCGGCCTTCGACGACCACCAGCGGTAGATGGTCTGCTTGCCGACGCCGGCGCGGGCGGCGATCCCCTCGATGGTGGTCTTGGGGTAGCCGGCCTCGGCGACGAGCGCGAGTGCGGCGTCGTAGATCGCGCGCCGGGACTTCTCGCTGCGGCGGCTGGTGTCGGGGGTGGGCTTCCTGGTGGCCATGGGCGCAACTTATCAGGTTGACAAGACGGCGCGTCTCGCTGAAGCTGGAAGCGTCCATTGCGAGACGGTACGTATCGTCTCTTGTGTTGGCCGGGAGGAGATCGTCATGGCGCGAGGTGGAGCAGGGAGCATGCTGGGCGTCGGCGGCACGCGGAAGAACCTCGGGCGCGCGGCGCTGCGCGGCGGTGGCCGTGGGGGCCGGACCGCGGGCGCCGCGGACCCGCAGGCTCAGAAACGGGAGCTGCTGCGCAGGCTCCAGGAGAAACGCGGGTAGTGCCGCTGCGCGGCTACTCCACCGGCGGTGGCCAGGGGTCGCCCCAGTCGGCGTCCCTGGCCGCCTTGTAGAGGTCGCCGTGCCGCTTGGTGACCGTCGTGCGGCGCAGCTGCTCGTCGCTCTCGCACAGGTCCAGCAGGACCTGGCCCTTGCGGATCTGCGGTCGGCGTACGACCCGGGAGGGCGCCGGGGTGACGGGGATGCGGGTGGCGGCGACGTACGCGAACTTCTCGTCCTCGTACGGCAGGGAGCCGCCCTTGACCTGGCGGTGCAGGGAGGAGCGGCTGACCCGCGCCGAGAAGTGGCACCAGTCGGTGCCGGGCACGATGGGGCAGGCGGCGCTGTGCGGGCAGGGCGCGGCGATGTGGAAGCCGGCGGCGACGAGGCGGTCGCGGGCCTCGATGACGCGGGCGTAGCCGTCGGGGGTGCCGGGCTCGACGATGACGACGGCCTGGGCGGCCGAGGCCGCCGCGTCGACGAGGGCGGCCCGGTCGGCTGCCGTCAGCTCGTTGAGGACGTAGGAGACGGTGACCAGGTCGGTGGGGTCCAGGGTGAGGGCGGCGCCGATGCGGGCGCGCTGCCAGCGGGCCTCGCGCAGCGCGGGGTGCCCGGCGGCCAGCTCCCTGCCGAGGGCGAGTGCGGGCTCGGCCCAGTCCAGCACGGTGACGCGGCGCTCGCCGGACCAGGTCGCGGCGGCGGCCCAGGTCGCGGCCCCGGTCCCGCCGCCGACATCGGTGTGGCTGCCCGGCGTCCAGTCCGCGGCGGCCTCGGCGAACGCCTCCAGCGCCGCGTGCACCGCCTCGAACGTGGCGGGCATCCGGTACGCGGCGTACGCCGCCACGTCCGCGCGGTCGCGCAGGATCGGCGCGTCGGTCGGGGTGGCCCCGCGGTAGTGGGCGATCAGCCGCTCCACGGCCTGCGCGGCCTGCTTGGGCGGCAGCCCGTCGAGCAGGTGCGCCAGGCTGCTGCGCAGGGCTTCGGCCGGGGAGGAGGAGGCGGGGGCGTTCACCCCGGAATTCTCTCAGGTCCCGGCGGGTCCCTTTCCCGCCCGCACCGACCGTGCCAGGCGCGTGGCCGCCGCCGCTCTCGGGCGGCTGTCCGGGGGGCGGCGGCGGGGGTGGACCGTGGTGGCCAGCAGGATCAGGAAGGTGTCCGTGGCCGGGTCCAGGACCAGGGACGTTCCGGTGAAGCCGGTGTGGCCCGCCGCGCCGCGGCCGGCCAGGGCGCCCATGAACCACGGCTGGTCGACGGCGAAGCCGAGCCCGGGCGGGGTCAGCAGCAGCTCCACGAAGTCGGGGCCGAGGATGCGGGCGGGGCCGTAGGAGCCGCCGGCGAGCAGGGTGCGGCAGAAGACGGCCAGGTCGTGGCCGGTGGAGAAGAGACCGGCGTGGCCGGCCACCCCGCCCAGCGCCCAGGCGTTCTCGTCGTGCACGACCCCGCGCAGCAGGCCCCGGTCCGCCTTGGCCCACGGGCGGCGCTGGTCCTCGGTGGCCGCGGCGCCGGGGCACGGGCCGAAGGCGGTCGCCGTCATGCCCAGCGGGCGGGTGATGCCGTCCCGGACGAGGACGTCGAGGGTGCGGCCGGTCAGCCGTTCCAGCAGGTGCTGCAGGAGCAGCATGTTCAGGTCCGAGTACACGTGGCAGCCGGGCTGTGTCGTCGGTGCCTCGGCACGCAGCAGACCCAGGCGTTCCGCGTCGTCCGCGCAGTCGTACAGCGGCAGCTCCGGGCGCAGGCCGGAGGTGTGCGTGAGCAGCTGCCGTACCGTGATGCCGTGGTCGGCGGCCGCCCGGAAGTCGGGCAGGTAGGCGCCGACCTTCGCGTCGATGCCGAGGGTGCCGCGCTCGATCTGCTGCACGGCCGCGACCGCGGTGAAGAGTTTGGTGAGGGAGGCCAGGTCGAAGGGGGTGTCCACGGTCATCGGCACCCGGTCCGGCTCGGGCAGCTCGACGCCGTTGTCCGTCCCGGGGTCGTAGGCGGCGTACCGCAGGGCCCAGCCCGCCGCCTCCTCCACGGCGACGACCGGCCCGCGCCCGGCGACCACGACCGCGCCCGCCGCCCAGGGCCGCCGGCCGGCCGTGAGGGCGCGCACGTCGGTGACCAGGCGGCGCAGCTCCTCGGGGTCGAGGCAGGCCTTCTCCGGGGTGTCCCTGCGCAGTCTCGGCGCGCTCAGTTCCCTGCTCCCTCTGCATCCGCACGTGTGTTCCAGGGACGGCACATTCCCACGAAGCAGGCCATCGCCACCACCGCGCCCGCCAGTTGGACGACGGCCATGGGGACGGCCGTGTGCTCACCGGCGATCCCGACGAGCGGGGAGGCGACGGCGCCGACGAGGAAGGAGGACGTGCCGAGCAGCGCGGAGGCCGAGCCGGCGGAGTGCCGGGTGCGCAGCAGGGCCAGGGACTGCGTGTTGGGCATCGTCACGCCCATCGCGGACATCAGCACGAACAGGGCGGCCGCGACCGGCGCGAGCCCCACCTCGCCGAACGCGCCCGTCGCCATCAGCAGCAGCGCGGCAGCGGCGAGGACGACGACCGTGAGCCCGGCGGCCAGGACCTTCTCCAGGGCGACCCGGCCCACCAGCACCTTGCCGTTGAGCTGACCGACGGCGACCAGGCCGACGGAGTTCAGCCCGAACAGCAGGCTGAAGGTCTGCGGGGAGGCGCCGTAGATCTCCTGGATGACGAACGGCGAGGCCGAGATGTACGCGAACAGCGCGGCGAAGGCGAAGCCGCCGGCCAGCATGTAGCCGGTGAAGGGCAGGTCGGCCAGCAGGGCGCGCATCGAGCGCAGCGCCTCGGTGACGCCGCCGCCGTGGCGGTCCCCCGGCTCGAGGGTTTCCGGCAGCCGCGTGCAGACCAGGGCGCCGAGCAGGACGCCGACCACGGTGAGGACGACGAACACACCCCGCCAGTCCGTCACGCGCAGGATCTGCCCGCCGATGAGCGGCGCGACGATCGGGGCGACGCCGGAGATCAGCATGAGGGTGGAGAAGAAGCGGGCCATGGCGACACCGTCGTACAGATCGCGCACGACCGCCCGGGCGATGACGATGCCGGCCGCGCCCGCGAGGCCCTGCGCCAGCCGGAAGGCGACCAGCGTCTCCACGTTCGGCGCGAGCGCGCACAGGGCGGTGGCGACGACGTAGACGGCGAGGCCGATGAGCAGGGGCCGGCGGCGGCCCCACTTGTCGCTCATCGGGCCGACGACGAGCTGGCCCAGCGCCATGCCGGCCAGGCAGGCGGTGAGGGTGAGCTGCACGGTGGCGGCGGGCGCGTGCAGGGACCGGGTCACCGCCGGCAGCGACGGCAGGTACATGTCCATCGCGAGCGGTGGGGTGGCGGTCAGGCCGCCCAGGACGAGGGTGACGAGCCATCCGGTACGGCGGTGCGCCGCGCGGGCGGCGGCCTCGGCGGCGGTGCCGGTGCCGGCCGCACCGCCGACCGCACGGCCGGCCGTGGCGGCGGTCTCGGTGGCGGCCGGAGGCGCGGCCTCGGGTATGTGGGCCCCTCCCTCGGGCATGCGGCCCTCCCTTTCGAACTCCCTCGGCGACGGAACGGCACCTATGCTCTCAGCTCGGAACGACTGCTTGAAGACGCAACAGAGGGTGGGGCGGGTATGACGGCGGACGGCGTCCGGTGGGGCATCCTCGCGACCGGCGGGATCGCGGCCGCGTTCACGGCGGACCTGGTGGATCTGCCGGACGCGCGGGTGGTGGCGGTGGCCTCGCGGTCCGAGGAGTCGGCGACGGCGTTCGCGGAACGCTTCGGGATCGAGCGGGCCTACGGCGACTGGCGCGCGCTCGCCGAGGACGCCGAGGTGGATGTGGTGTACGTGGCCACCCCGCACGCCGCGCACCGGGCGGCGGCCGGGCTGCTCCTGCGGGCCGGGCGGAACGTGCTGTGCGAGAAGCCGTTCACACTGAACCTGCGCGAGGCCGGGGAGTTGGTCGCGCTGGCCCGCGAGCACGGGCGCTTCCTGATGGAAGCCATGTGGATGTACTGCAACCCGCTGGTGCGGCGGCTGAAGGCCCTCGTCGACGACGGGGCCGTCGGGGACGTGCGCACGGTGCAGGCCGACTTCGGGCTCGCCGGGCCCTTCCCGCCCGCCCACCGGCTGCGCGACCCCCGGCAGGGCGGCGGCGCGCTGCTCGACCTCGGCGTCTACCCGGTCTCCTTCGCCCAGCTGCTGCTCGGCGAGCCGTCCGACGTCACGGCCCGCGCGGTCCTCTCCCCCGAGGGCGTCGATCTGCAGACGGGAGCCCTGCTGTCCTTCGACTCCGGCGCGCTGGCGTCGGTGCACTGCTCCATCGTGGGCGGTACGGCCGTCACCGCGTCGGTGACCGGATCGGCCGGCCGGATCGACATCCCGAACGGCTTCTTCCACCCCGACCGCTTCGTGCTGCACCGAGACGGCAAGGAGCCCGAGGAGTTCGCCGCCGACCCGGCGGACGGTCCGCGCACCAGCTTCCGGCACGAGGCGAAGGAGGTCATGCGGGCGCTTCGGGCCGGTGAGACCGAGTCGCCGCTGGTGCCGCTGGACGGCACGCTCGCGGTGATGCGGACGCTCGACGCGATCCGGGAGCGTGTCGGTGTGCGTTATCCGAGCGAGACGGGCGAGCCGGGGGGCCTCACGGGCGAGGCCGCACTCACCTCGGTGTGAGCGCCGGTGCGCCTGCCCGGGTGACGGCTCTCCCGCACACGGTGTTCGTATGGCGGAAGGCTGGTTCCGGAGTGTGGACCGTTGTCTACGCTTCGGGACCATGAACGCTGAACGAAACACCGAACAGCGCGGCGTCGCGGTGGTGACCGGCGCCGGGTCCGGGATCGGGCGCGCGGTCGCCGTCGAGCTGATGCGCGGGGGGTGGGCGGTGGCCCTGGCCGGGCGCCGGGAGTCTCCTTTGCAGGAGACCGGGGCACTGGTGCCCGGCGGTGACCGGCTCGCCGTGCGGACGGACGTGACGGAGCCGGAGTCCGTGGCCGCCCTGTTCGCCGCGACCGTGGAGCGGTTCGGGCGGGTGGACCTGCTGTTCAACAACGCCGGCACGTTCGGCCCCGGTGGGGTGCCGGTGGAGGAACTGCCGTACGACGCCTGGCGGCACGTGGTGGACACCAACCTCAACGGGGCGTTCCTGTGTGCGCAGGCGGCGTACCGGCAGATGAAGGAGCAGACGCCGCAGGGCGGCCGGATCATCAACAACGGGTCGATCTCCGCGCACGCGCCGCGGCCGCACTCGGCGCCGTACACCGCGACGAAGCACGCGCTGACGGGGCTGACGAAGGCGCTGTCACTGGACGGGCGGCCGTACCGGATCGCGGTGGGGCAGATCGACATCGGCAACGCGGCGACCGACATGACGGCCCGTATGCAGACGGGTGTGCTGCAGGCGAACGGGGCGGTGGTCGCGGAGCCGGTGATGGACGTGGCCGATGTGGCGCGCACGGTGCGGCACATGGCGGAGTTGCCGCTGGAGGCGAATGTGCAGTTCGCGACGGTGTTGGCCACGACGATGCCGTATGTGGGGCGGGGTTGAGAGGCGCCGGGGCGTCAGGTGTGTGACGGGCACAAGTGGAATTCGAAGGTCCGTGGCATTGCGGCCGACGGGGGCCCTGTGTTCAACTTTCCTCCATCGGACCTTCACAGTTGGAGCACAACAACTCCACCGTAGGGCCGCAAGCCATGGTGAGGGGGGGAGACGGCAGCCGTCCCACGGCACCGGGGGGGTGCGTCCTGCGGGGCGCGCGACGGTGCGGGTGGGGCGGCTGCCGTTTTTGTCTGCGGGGGCCTGTTGCCTGCGGCGGCCCGTTGCTCTTCTCAGCGTGGGAGTGTCCAGGCCGGTACCCAGGTTCCGGGGGCCGAGTGGGCGGCGGCTGTCGTGGTCAGGTGGGTATGAAGGGTGGGCATCGCCGGGTGGGGGTTGTCGCGGTGCCAGAGGAGTGAGTGCGGGTAGACCGGGGTCGGTTCCGTGACCGGGATGCGTCGCAGGCCGTGGCCGGCGGGCCAGATGAGGCGGGTGTGCTCGCCCATGAAGGTGGCCAGCGCCGGGGTGTCGGCGATGGTGTCCAGGAGCGCGTCGGAGCCGAAGTTGGGGCCGGTCGCCTCGATGGTGAGGCCGAACTCGGCGACGAGATCGTCGTAGTAGGCGGCCCACTCCGTGCCGGGGACGATGCCGGGCATCCAGATCCGGTGCCCGGCGAGCTGGGCGAGGGTCACCGAGCGGGCGCCCGCCAGCGCGTGGTGGGGGCCGGTGAGCAGCTGGAGCGGTTCGTCGATCACCCGCACGGACTCGATGTCCTCCGGGAGGGGCCGGCCGGGCGCGGCGACGGCGCGGAAGGACGCGTCGACCGTGCCGGAGCGGATGGCGGCGACGGCCGTCTCGATGTCGAGCAGCATCACCACGTCGAGGTCGATGTCGGGGTGCGCGCGGTGGAACCCGCGCATCAGGCCCGAGGCCGCGCCGCGCGAGTTGATCACATCGACGCGCAGGGGCCTGCGGCCGGTACGCACGGAGGTGACCGCGCGCTCGGCGACGCGCAGCAGCTCACGCGCGTGGGGCAGGAACGCCTGCCCGTCGATGGTCGGCGCCGCGCCGCGCGGGGTGCGGGTGAACAGCCGTACGCCGAGGTCGCGCTCCAGCGCCGCGATGCGTTTGGAGACGGCCTGCTGGGTGATCGACAGGTCGGCGGCGGCCTTCTGGAACTGGCCCGCTTCCGCGACGGCGACGAAGGTACGGACGGCTTCGAGATCCACGCCGGGTCACCTTAGTGAACAACGGACGGTTGTGGCTGGACGGCAGGGCGGTTGTTTGACCTCGTGCGGTGCCGCTCGTTTAGCTCTCAGCGGGCAACGTTCGCTTGTCGGGGCGGGAGCATGGTGGGCAGAAGACGGTTGGGCCGGCAGTTCGGTTGGCTGTGGGCGGCCTACGCGGTGAGCGCCTACGGGTCCGGGCTGGGGTTCGGGGCGTTCCCGCTGATCGCCGTCATGGTGCTGCACGCCGGTCCGGCCGAGGTGTCCGCGCTGTCCGCGGTGGGGCCCGCCGTGGGCGCGCTGATCGCGGTGCCGCTCGCGCCGTGGGTGGACTTCCGGCGCAAGCGGCCGGTCATGATCGCGATGGACCTGATCCGGTTCGCGGTCATGGCGACGATCCCGGTCGCCTACGCCTTCGGTGTGCTCGGTTTCGTGCAGCTGCTCGTGATCTCGGCCGTGGTCGCCGCGGCCAGGATCGCCTTCAACGCGGCGAGCGGCGCCTGCCTCAAGGCCCTGATCCCGCCGGACGACCTGCTCGTGGCCAACGCGCGGCTGGAGTCCACCAACTGGAGCTCCATCGCGGTCGGGCCGCCGCTCGGCGGGGCGGCGATCGGGCTGTTCGGGCCGGCCACCACCGTGGTGGCCGATGCGCTCAGCTACCTGCTCTCCGCGCTCGGCATCACCGCAGTGCGCGGCCGGGAGGAAGCGCCGGGAACAGCCGGCGGGAGTCCGCTCCGGGCAGGCGCGCTGCTCGACGGCTGGCGGCACATCATGGGGCATCCCGGGTTGCGGGCGCTGTACCTGAACAACATGCTCGTCGCCGGACTGATCATGGCCACCGAGCCGCTGCTGGCCGTGCTCCTGCTGCGCCGGCTCGGCTTCCCGCCCTGGCAGTACGGCCTCGCCTTCGCCGCCCCCTGTCTCGGCGGGCTGATCGGCTCCCGGCTGGCCCGCCGGGTCGTGGCCCGCCACGGCCGGCAGTGGGTCTTCCGGACCGTCGGCACCCTGCGCGCCGTGTGGCTGATCGGCCTGGCCTTCGTCCGCCCCGGCGTCGTCGGCCTCCTCACCGTGATCGCCGTCGAGCTGGCGATCATCGTCAACATGAGCCTGTACACCCCGGTGCTCGCCACCTACCGGCTCGAGCAGACGCCCCGGCATCTCGTCGCCCGCACCCTGTCGGCCTGGTCGATCGGCCAGCAGGCGGCCATCGCCGTGTGCACCGCGCTCGGCGGGCTGCTCGCCGACGTCACGAGCCCACGCACCGCTCTCACGGTCGCGGGAGCGCTCATCCTGACCACCCCGCTCCTGCTCCCCCGGCACGACCTGACGTCGCACCAGGGGGAACCGCTGCCCGAGCCCACCCCCCGCTGACCCGCGTACCCGAACGGACGCGGGCGCAGGTGGGGCGGGGCGCTGCGTGGCACCGTGGGAGGGGGGCCGTTTCTCGTGGGCTCAGGGAGTGACCGTGACGACGTTCGATCGACGTGATCTGGGGCTGTTGCTGCTTCGTCTGGGGACCGGCGGGGTGCTGGCCGCGCACGGGGCGCAGAAGCTGTTCGGCTGGTTCGGCGGGCACGGGCTGGAGGGCACCGGGCAGTTCATGGAGTCCGTCGGCTACCGGCCCGGCAAGGCCAGCGCGATGGCGGCCGGGCTGGCCGAGAGCGGCGGCGGGGTGCTGCTGGCGCTGGGGCTCGCCACGCCGGCCGCCGGGGCGGCCGCGGCCGGGGCGATGGCCGGGGCGGCCGCGGTGCACGCGCCCAACGGCTTCTTCAACCAGGGCGGGGGGTACGAGTACGCCGCCTCGCTGGGCCTGACCGCCGCCGGGCTCGCCGTCACCGGACCCGGCCGGCTCTCCGTCGACGCGGTGCTCGGGCACAGCGTGAACCGGGGCTGGATGGTGCCGGCCGCCTTCGCGACCGCCGCCGCGGGCACCGCCGCCGTCATCGGCGCCCGCGTGAAGCAGCTGCGCCGGCAGCGGGAGGGCGAGCAGGAGGCGCTGTTCGAGGGCGAGTAGGCCGACTGGCGTCGGAGTGGCGTATACCACCTCGGCGCCGGTGTGACGCAAGTGTTCGATGGGCAGTCACTGGCCGTGCGAAAACGATCTGTGGTGACGGTGTGGGGGGACGCGTGAGCGTGTGTGTGATCGGTGCGGGTCTGTCCGGACTGGCGGCCGCGCACGCGCTCAACGCCCGGGGCGCCGACTTCGTGTGCGTGGAGAAGGCGGCGGACGTCGGGGGGATCTGGCGGCAGCCGGGGGCGGGTGAGCGGGGCCCTGGGTATCGCACGCTGCACCTGAACACGGCCAAGTCGCTGACCGGGTACGCCGATTTCCCGATGCCCGGCGACTACCCGCTCTACCCCCGGCACAGCCAGGTCGCCGACTATCTGCGTGCCTTCGCCGACTGGGCGGACCTGAGGAAGCGGATCGAGTTGGGCACCGAGGTGCTGTCCGTGCGCCCGGAGCCCGGCGGCGGCTGGCGGGTGACCACACGGGCTGCCGGGGAGAGCCCGCGCAGCCGGGTCTTCGCCCATGTGGTCGTCGCTTCCGGGCACAACACCGATCCCGCGCTGCCCGAGCCGCCGCCCCAGGGTGCCCGGTCCTTCACGGGAACGATTCTGCACTCCGTGGACTACCACGACGGCCGTTCCTTCGCCGGACAGCGGGTCGTCGTCGTGGGGCTCGGCGCCTCGGCCGTGGACATCGCCGCCGATCTGTCCCGGCACGCCGAGCGCACCGTGCTGTCGGTGCGGCGAGGACTGCACATCGTCCCCAAGCAGTTGTTCGGGATCTCCGTCGACCTGATCGCCGAGGCGCCCTGGTTCACCGCGATGCCCTTCGCGGAGGCGCGCCGGTTCGTGGAGAACGCGCTGCTGGTGGCGCGGGGGAAACTCGGCGACTACGGGCTGCCCGAGCCCGATCACCCGATCTTCTCGTCCGCCGTGACCGTCTCCGACGAGATCCTCAGCCGGATCCGGCACGGCGCCGTCGTACCGAAGCCCGGAATCGACTCGCTGGACGGGGACCGGGTGGTCTTCGCCGACGGCACCGCCGAGCGGGCCGACGCGATCGTGTACTGCACCGGGTTCCGGATGTCGTTCCCCGCCCTGCCCGACGGCTGCCCGGTGAACGCCCGGGGGGCCGTGGAGTTGTACAAGCGGGTGGTCGCGCCCGGGCATCCCGGGCTGTACTTCGTGGGGCTGGTCCGGCCGCAGGGGGCCATCACGCGGCTGGTGGAAGCCCAGGCCCGCTGGGTGGCGAAGATCGCCGCCGGGGACGTCGCGCTGCCGTCCGAGGACGTCATGCGCAAGGAGATCGGCACCTACCTGGCCGCCATCGCCGACCGGTACGGCGACACCGAGGGCTCCTCGATCCAGGTCGACTTCGGGCCGTATCTCGCGGAGCTGAGCGAGCCTCAACCCGCGTGAGCCGTGCGGCGAGGCCCCCGGCGGCACCGGGAGCCTCGCCGGTCCGGCTCAGCGCACGGGCTGTGCGTCGACCCGCTCGGGTGCGAACGCGGGAGGCCGGACCGCGTAGGCCTCCGAGGAGACGTACGCCGTCACTCGGGGCGGTTTGCCCTGCTGGTGGGCGAGGGCCAGGTAGGCGATCAGGCCCACGCCGTCCTCCGGGCGGCGGCCGGTGACGGCGGGCAGCGCGCGCACCAGCGGCCCCGCGTCGATGCCCTGGGCGGCGAGGACGGTGAGCGCGCGGTCGAGTGCCTCGGCGTCGTCGCGGACGTAGTCCCGGACGGGGATGTGCAAGGTGAACCCGCTGGGCAGCCCGCTGTCCGTCTCCGTGAAGGAGTGGCAGGTCAGCCCGGGGCGCCGGTCGAGCCGTGACGCCGCGCCGGTCCCGGCGGCCGTGCGGAGGAAAGCGGCGATCTGCGGGGCGGGCGGGCCCGGGTCCGTCCGGGACAGGCCCGCCGCCTCGGCGGCGGACAGGTCCAGGTGCTTGAGGTACACCTTGACCCGGGGCGCGTCCCAGTCGCCCAGGTCCAGGGCGAGGAAGGGGTAGCCGTCGGCCGGGGGCAGCGTCTCGAAGGCCCGCCCGTGGCCGAGGCGGTCCAGGGCCTCCCGCACCGTACGCGCGGCACGTTGCGGCCCGGACGCGGCCGGGTTCAGATAGACCTTGACCTGGGGCACGCCCCCGGGCCGCAGTTCCAGCGCGATCCACAGGGCCAGCGGGCCGTGCGGGGACGGGGGCAGGAACAGGTCCTCGAGGTCGTCGAGGCGCTCGGTGGAGAAGTTCCAGCGCCGGGCCATCTCCCGGACGGCGGCCAGGGCCGCGCGGCCGCCGCGTGCCAGGCTGCCTGCGCCACAGCCCGGTTCCAGCAGGACGCGCAGTGTGGGGTTCGCACCGGCGGTGAACGACAGGGAGTACTCCACCGGCGTGTGGTCGTCGGACAGGAACGTCCGCGACGGCGGCGGCAGGTCCAGCGGCCGTTCGGCGGCCGGGCCCAAGGCGGTGAGGAGCACGCCCGCGTAGGCCTCCGCGTCGGCCGGGTCCAGTCCCGCCACCGCGCACAGCCGCCGCAACTGGCCGGCCGTGTGCCCGCCGAGCGTCCCGGCCCGCGCGGCGCTCACCGCTGCCCCCGCCGCGAGCCGGGCCGGGCATGAAGATACCCGCCTGCGGAGGCGGGTATCGGGGGGTGCCACGCGGTGAGGGTGGATCTGGGTCCGGCGCCGGTGGATATGTGATCCACGGAACCTCCTTCGCCTCGTCAGTAACTCGGAATACCGCGTTCCTCACTACCCGTGAGGCCGAGTCGTCATGCGACGCCGCGAAGGTGCTGCGTGTTGCGTGAATCACCTGAGCCAGTTGAGGAACTGGCTCCACAGACCGGTGCGTTCGGGCTTGCGGGCGGCCGGCGCCGAGGGGACCGGAGCCGTGGGGGCGGCGGTTACCGGCGGCACGGCGCCGGACGCGGTGCGCACCGGCGTGAAGCGGGCCGGCAGGGCGCCCAGGGCCCGGTGGAAGGGGCCGGAGCGCCAGGTGAGGCTGTCCTCGGGGATGGCGAGCTCGATGTCGGGCAGCCGGTTGAGCAGGTTTTCCACGGCCGTGACGGTGATCTGCCGGGCCGGCTCCTTGGACGGGCACGCGTGCGGGCCGGCGCTCCAGGCGAGGTGGGCCCGGTTGCTGCCGGACTGCCGGGTGGCGGAGAGTGCCGGGCCGGAGTTGGCGGCGGCGAAGCTGACCAGAACCAGCTCGCCCGCCTCCAGCCGGTGACCGGCGAAGTCCACGTCGTGGGCCGGGTAGTGCGGTGCGTAGTTGGCCATGGGCGGGTTGTCCCACAGCGTGTCGTCGAGGGCCTCGTCGATCAGACCGCCCTCCTTGGCGTACCGGTCGTCGGTGAGCAGCCGGTGCAGGGTGTTGCCGATCAGGTTGCGCAGCGGCTCGGCGCCGGCGCCGAGCAGGAGGGCGAGGTGATGCACCATCTCCTCGTCGGTCAGAGCGGCCTGATGCTGCATCAGCCAGGAGGTGACGTCGTCGCCCGGCTTGCTCCGCTTCAGTGCGACCAGTTCGCCGACGGCCCCGAACATCACCTCGACGGCCTTCTCGGCGTTGACGCCGTCGAACATGCCGGAGATGCCGAACAGCACCCGGTCGCCGATGTCGGCGGGGCAGCCGAAGAGCTCGTTGAAGACGAACAGCGGCAGCTGCTTGGCGTAGTCGCCGAGCAGGTCGACCGAGCCGCGGGCGGCGAACTGGTCGATCAGGTACGTCGAGATCTGCTCGGTGCTCCGGCTCAGCCGCCGCACGTCGACGCGGGCCAGGGAGTCGGTGACCGCCTGCCGCAGCCGCAGGTGTTCGGCGCCGTCGGCGAACATGCAGTTGGGCCGGTACGCCAGCAGGGGCACCACCGGGCTGTCCGCGGGGACCTTGCCCTCGTGGAAGGCCCGCCAGCGGCGCGCGTCCTTGCGGAACGTGCCGGAGTCCTGCAGCAGTTGCAGGGCAGCGGTGTAGTCGGTGACGAGGGTGGCCTCGACGCCCGGGGCGAGCTCGACGGGCGCGGCCGGCCCGTAGTGGCGCAGATAGGAGTAGTACGCCTGCGGGTCGGCCGCGAACTCCGGTCCGTACAGCGGTACCCGGGCGCCGGAGCCGTGGGCCGGGCACCCGGGCGGGGGCACCGGGGCGGGGGTGTGAGCGTCCATGTCAGTTCCTAGGGGTGTGCCGGGCGCGCGTCGGGGGCCGGGGGGTGTCTCGCGCGTGCGCGGGGCCGGGGGATGTCTCGCTAGTGCGCGTGCGCCAGCAGATGGCGGACGAGGGTGGTCAAGGCGGCGGCCGACGACTTCTCGTCGCGCGCGTCGCAGGTGACGACGGGGGTGTCCGCCAGCAGGTCCAGCGCCTCGCGCAGGGCCGCCTCGTCGCGCAGGGGTGAGCCGTCGAAGTGGTTGACGGCGATGGCATAGTCGAGGCCGTACGTCTCGATCAGGTCGATCACCGGGAAGGAGTCCGCGAGTCGTTCGGGGTCGACGAGCACCAGCGCGCCGAGGGCACCGCGGGCCATGTCCTCCCACATCTGCACGAAGCGCTGCTGGCCGGGGGTGCCGAACAGGTACAGCACGACGCGGTCGCTGATGGTCAGGCGGCCGAAGTCCATGGCGACCGTGGTGGTCGTCTTGCCCGTCACGCCCTTGAGGTCGTCGATCCCCTCCCCCGCCCGGGTCATGGTCTCCTCGGTGGACAGCGGCTCGATCTCGGAGATGGAGCCGATGAAGGTGGTCTTGCCCACCGCGAAGTGACCGACGACGAGGATCTTCACGGCGGTCTGGTCGGCGCCGCCGCGCACGTACGCCTGCGCACCGAGCCGGGTGGGCTCAGCCGAACTTGGCGCGGAGACCATTCAGTACCTCCTCGAGGATCTCCCGGTCGGCGAGGGGGGCGCGGGCCACGGGCGGGCGGGTGACGAGGTAGCCGCCCTCCGCCAGGGAGGCGAGGAGGATCCGCACCACGCCGAGCGGCAGCCGGGTGTGCCCCGCGATCTCGGCGACCGAGAGGTAACCGGCGGAACAGATGTCCAGCAGCCGCTGTTCCTCGGGCGACAGCCGGGTGGGCCGCTGTCCCTCCTCGGGGGCCGCTGTGACGAGGGTGATCAGGGACAGCTGCTCGTCGTCGGGCAGTCCGCGTCCCTTGGTGATGACGTAGGGACGCACTAACGGCGCGGTCTCGGGCTCCCAGTCCTCGTACCCGCTCATGAGCGCAGGCCGAGGTCTTCGCGCGGCGGCGCGGCGAGCACCTTGCCGAGCTGGCCGACGAGTTGCTGCATGCGGAAGGTGATGTCCTGCATGTCGACGTCCGGGGAGGCGGAGACGCCCAGGTAGGCGCCGTCGCCGGCGGAGATCAGGAAGACCCAGCCGCCGTCGAACTCCACCAGGGTCTGCCGCCAGGCGTGCCGGGGGTCCTCACAGAAGAAACCGAGCGAGCGGCTGAGGGACTGCACTCCGCTCATCGCGGCGGCGACCCGGTCGGCGTCGTCCTTGTCGAAGTCCTTCGTCCGGGCCATCAACAGACCGTCGGCCGAGATCAGGACCGCGTGCAGAGCCCCGGGAATCTCCAGGGCGCTGTCGAGCATCCATGACAGATCGTCGTTCACGAGACCTCATGTCCTTCGCTGCTTGCACCACGTGTGCTGCTCGTAGGGCCCGCCTCGTCACGCGCGGCCCGGCCGGACTGCGTGCCCCGCTGGAACGCACCCATGATCGCCGCCGTCTCGGCGCCGGAGCGGCCGGAGGGGCGGGCGTCGGATGCGCTGCCGGGCACGATCGCCATCGGCCGCTTGCGGCGCCTGCGGGGCAGGCCGTCGGTGGTGGCGGACGCGGTCAGCGCGGGCTCGGGCCCGGTGGAGTGGGGCATCGCGTGCGTGGGCATGGAGTGGGCCGGCGCCTTCTGCTCGGGCATGGCGGTGAGCAGTTCGTGGGGCAGCAGGACGACCGCGCGCACCCCTCCGTAGGGGGAGGAGGAGTCGACGGACACCTCGAAGCCGAAGCGTTCGCACAGCACGCCGATCACGGCGAAGCCGAACTGCGGCGGGTTGCCGAGCCCGGACACGCCCTTGACGCGGCGGCTGGACAGCAGTCCCTCGGCGCGGGTCCGCTCCTCGTCGTTCATGCCGACACCCGCGTCGTCGACGACGATGCAGATGCCCTTGGGCACGGTGCGGATGTTGATCTCGACGACGGTGTCCGGGCTGGAGTAGCTGGTGGCGTTGTCGAGCAGTTCGGCCAGGGCCAGCGCCACCGGCTCGACGGCCCGGCTGGTGATGCCGAAGTCGACCTGGGAGAGGATCTCCACGCGCCGGAAGTGGCGGATACGGCCCTGGGCGCTGCGCACCACGTCGTAGACGGAGGCCACGTCGCGGTGGCGGCCGAGCCAGCCGTCGCAGAGCACGGCGATGGACTGGGCGCGGCGGCCGAACTGGGAGTTGGTGTGGTCGATCTCCAGCAGGTCCTGGAGGATGGCCGAGTCGCCGTACTTCTCCTGGAGCCTGGAGACGACGAGTTGCTGCTCGGCGGCGAGGCCCTGCAGGGTCCGCATCGCGGACTTCAGCACGGTCTTGGTCGCCTCCTCGGCCTCCTCCTGGGCGGCCTGAACCGACTGGGTGTAGTGGTTCTCCAGCTCGGAGTAGTGGCTGGTGAGCCCGTCGATCTCCTGCCGGAGCGCTCGGGCCGCCCTGCGCTGGCGGACGACGAGGCCGACGGCGGCGACGAGAAGGACGAGGAGCGCCCAGAGCACCGGGTTCGCTGTGTATTCCGTCATAAGACTCTCTTCAGGCGACTGACGGCCGGCTGATGATCCCGTCCAGGAGAGTGGACGCGCCCGCTCCGCAAGTGCGGTGATCGTATCACCGCACGAACAGGTGACCGACCGTCAACAGGCGTCGCCCGTCGAAAGGTTGGGCCGACACGGCGTCTACGCGAGAAGAACTCCCGGTGGCTCAGACGCCGAGCCGCCTGGTCAGGGCGCGGCGTCCGAGCAGCAGGGCGGTCCCCGTCACCAGGGCCGCGGCGGCCAGGGCCAGGAAGTAGCCGGGGCCGGGGACGCGGTCGCCGGAGAGCTTCAGGGCGTTGCCGCCGATGCCGCCGCCGAGGGCGCCGGAGAGCCAGAACAGAGCCACCATCTGGCTGACGAAGGTCGCCGGGGCGATGGCCGTGGAGGCGCTCATGCCGACCGGCCCGAAGGACACCTCGCCCGCGGCCAGCAGCGCGAAGGCCAGCAGCAGCCACAGCGGCGACACCCGGGTGCCGCCGGCGGCCAGCGCGGCGGCGGACGCCATCACCAGGCAGGCGCCGGCCACGGCGGCCATGCCGGCGGCGTACTTGACCGCGGTCGGCACGCGGTCGCCCGCCTTCGTCCACAGCCAGGCGAACAGCGGGGCGAGGGTCAGGACGAACAGCGGGATCGCCGCCTGGAACCAGCTGGCCGGAACGGTACGGCCGAACACCTCGCGGTCGGTGGCGTACTTGGCGAACAGCGAGAAGGCGGAGCCGCCCTGCAGGAACAGCGCCCAGAAGACGGCCGAGGCGAGGAACAGCCAGACGTAGGTGCGCACCCGGACGCGTTCGGCGGCGGTCAGCAGCGGGGTGCGCAGCAGCCGCCAGAAGCAGATCACCGGGGAGGCCACGCACAACAGGCCGATCAGCACCATGAGATGGGGCATGCGGAAGGTGCCGAGGGCGGCGTCGGTGCCGTAGCCGAGGACGACCAGGGCGGTGGCGGCGAGCGTGATGCGCAGCACCCGGGTGCGCTCGGCGGGGGTGGCGGAACGCTCCGGGGCGCGGCCGGTGTCGCCGAAGTGGCGGGCGCCGCGGACGTACTGGAGCAGTCCGGCGCCCATGCCGAGGGCGGCGGCGCCGAAACCGAGGTGCCAGTTCACGCCCTCGCCGAGCGCGCCCACGACGATCGGTGCGAGCAGGGCGCTGACCTGGACGCTCATATAGAAGACGGCGAAGCCGGCGTCCCGGCCGGCGCGGTCCTCGCGGTCATAGAAGGCGCTGAGCAGGCCGGCCATGTTGGGTTTGAGCAGGCCGGTGCCGCAGGCGATGAGCAGCAGGCCGGGGTAGAGGGAGCCGGTGACGGGCGCCGCCATCGCCGTGTGCCCGAGGGCGATCAGGACGCCGCCGTGCAGGACGGCGCGGCGGGTGCCGAGGATGCGGTCGCCGATCCAGCCGCCGGGCACGGAGGCCAGGAAGACGGCGGCCATGTAGGCGCCGTACAGGACAGCGGCGTCACCGGTGGACAGTCCGAGACCGCCCGAGCCGCTGTCCTCCGTCGCGTACAGCACGAGGATCGCCGTCATGCCGTAGAAGCTGAACCGCTCCCATACGTCGGTGAGGAAGAGGGTGGTGAACCAGCGGGGGTGGTGCAGCGGGCCGGTGCGCCGCACGGGGCCCGGGGGCGGGACGCTGCCGGGCTGCCGCGAACGCCGGGCGGCGGCCAGCGGTTTGATCGGGGCGACCATGTTTCCTCCCAGCGAACGACGAACGGCGCGGGCCGAGCATGGGGACGGCCCGTCGACACCCGGTCGAGAAACACTCGGACGCGATCGGATCGGGGGGGCGGGGGTCGACGGCGACCTGGGGGTCAGGACACGTGGTCGAACTGGGCCGCCGGGGCGCGTCTGTGGGGTGGGGGCACTTCTTCGGGCCCCACCCACGGGACCTCACCCCGCGCCGCCGGAGCCAGGCGGCCTGCCCGGGGCGGCGGAACGTGGGCGTCGGGTCAGGGTCGTCCGAGGTGAGCTTCGGGTTCGGGTCCGCTGGATGGGACCCCCGCCCCGGAGGGGTGTCGCGGCGCCCGGTCGGGGGATGTGCCGGGCGCCGCGGGTGAGGGGGGTGTCACGGGGCGCTCCCCTCGTGCCGGAAGGAAACCCGGGCGTGCTCGGAGATCGCTCGCGTCCGGCTCGCCCGCCCGGCGCTCGAGCGGGGCTCAAGCCGCGCTCAACCACAACTCCCTTGTCTTGTAGGCGGGTTCACTACCCTGCCCATATGTGGCTTATCGGAATACTCGGCGCTTTCGCCGTGATCGTCCTTCCGGCCCTGCTCGGGCGACGGCTGCTCGGCATCGACGCCGGCCTGCTGCGCCTGGTGATCGCCGCGCTGGTCGGCGTCTCCGTGTCCGGAACGCTGGTCGGCCCCCAGCTCCAGACGCCGGGGCGCGGCTGGATACTGCTGCCGCTGATGCTCGGCGTGGGGCTGCTGGCCTCCATGCTCTGCCTACTCGTCCTCGATCTGGCCGTCCCCGCCCGCCGCGTCCGGCTGCTGGGCCGGCTGCGCGCGGTGCGCTCCCGCCTGTCCCGGGCCCGGCGCTACTCCGAGATCGTGGCCATCCTCGGCCGGCACGGCCTCGGCCCCTACCTCACCGGCCGCGCCCGCGGGGGCGGCACGGCCCGGCACGCCAAGCTCGCCCTCGAGCTGCGCGAGGCCCTGCAGGCGGGCGGCACGACGTTCGTGAAGCTGGGCCAGCTGATGTCCACCCGGCGCGATCTGCTGCCCGAGCCGTACGTCACCGAACTGAGCCTGCTGCAGGACCGGGTGCCGCCCGCGCGCTGGCCGGAGGTCGAGGCCACGCTGCTGGCTGGCTTCGGCGCCCCGGTGACCGAGGTGTTCGCCGACTTCGACCGCGAGCCGCTCGCCGCGGCCTCGGTGGCGCAGGTGCACGCCGCGGTGCTGCGCGACGGCACACGGGTCGTCGTCAAGGTGCAGCGCCCCGGCATCCGCGACGCCGTCGAACGGGACCTGGACATCGTGGAGCGGCTGGCCCGCACCCTGGAGAACCGCACCGAGTGGGGCCGCACCCTCGGGCTGGGCGAGCTGGCCGTCGGCTTCGCGGCGGCGTTGCGCGAGGAGCTGGACTTCCGGGTCGAGGCCCGCAACCTGGCCTCGGTGCGCCGGGCCGTCGAGGCGCGACGCGACGACAGCGTCACGCTGCCCGTCACGTACGAGCAGCTGACCTCCGAGCGGGTCCTCGTGATGGGCCGCATCGACGGCCAACCGCTCGGCCAGGCCCGCCCCGACAGCCCCGAGCACGGCGCGAAACTGGCCCGGACCCTGCTGACCGCGCTCCTCGACCAGATCATGTACGACGGTGTCTTCCACGCCGATCCGCACCCCGGGAACATCCTGCTGCTGCCCGACGGCAGCCCGGCGCTGCTGGACTTCGGTTCTGTGGGGCGCCTGGACGGCGGGCTGCGCGCGGCGATGATCGGGCTGTTCCTCGCCGTGGACCGCGGGGAGCCCGCCGCGCTGCGGGACGCGCTGCTGGAGGTGACGGACCGGCCGGAGGACGTGGACGAGCAGCGGCTGCTGCGGGCGCTCGGCCGGTTCAGCGGACGTCATCTCGGGCGCGGTTCGACGCCCGACGTGCAGATGTTCACGGATCTGTTCCGGCTGGTGGCCGACTTCCGGCTGGCCGTGCCGCCGGAGATCGCTGCGGTCTTCCGTGCGCTGGCCACGCTGGAGGGGACGCTCGGCCGGGTCTCGGCGGGCTTCGACATCCTGGCCGCGTCCCGGACGTACGCCGAGTCCCGGTTCACGCAGCAGTTGCAGCCGGAGACGGTGCGGGACGCGGCGCGGGAGGAACTGGTCGCCCTGCTGCCGGTGCTGCGCCGGCTGCCGCGGCGGCTCGACCGGATCAGCGGGGCGCTGGAGGAGGGCCGGCTCGGCATCAACGTCCGGCTGCTCGCCGACCCGCGCGACCGCCGGGTGATCGGTGAGCTGGTGGGCCGGGTGCTGCTGGCGGTCCTCGGCATCTTCTTCGGCGTCCTCGGCGTGCAGTTGCTGGGCATGCGGGGCGGTCCGGAACTGGCGGCCGGGATGAGCCTGTACAGCGTGATCGGCTACCACCTGCTGGTGCTGTCGGCGGCGGTGGTGCTTCGCACGGTGTACGTCCTCGCCAAGCCGTTGCCGTGACCGGGCCCCGGCACACCGGCACGTGAACAGCCGGGCCCGTCCCTTTGGGGGGCGGGCCCGGTTTTCTTCTCCGCCGGTCGTATCAGGCGGGGACGGTCGCGTCGCGGGAGCCGGTGAGGAGCTCCCCGGGCGTGCCCCGGCGGACGATCCGGCCCGCGTCCATCACCAGGATCTCGTCCATGTCCGCGAGGCCCTCCGTGCGATGGGTGACCAGGATCAGGGACATGCCCCGCGTGGAGGCGAGCACGTCGCGCACGACCGACTCCGCGGTCGCCGGGTCCAGGCCCTCCGTCGGTTCGTCGAGCAGGAGCAGCGGCGGTGCCGCCAGCAGCGCGCGGGCGAGGAGCAGCCGGCGGTGCTGGCCGCCCGAGAGCCGTCCGCCGCCGTCGCCGACGAGGGTGTCGAGTCCGTCGGGCAGCGAGCGCACCCAGTCCAGCAGGCCGGCCCGGCGCAGCGCGTCGCACACGTCGGCGTCCGTGGCGTCGGGGCGGGCGGGCAGCAGGTTGTTGCGCACCGAGGTGTGGAAGACGTGCGCGTCCTGCAGGGCGCCGCTGACCGTGCGCCGCAGGGCGGCCTCGTCGATGTCGGCCAGGTCCGCGCCGCCCAGCACGATCCGGCCCTCGCACGGGCGCGCGAACCGTGCGATCGCCGCGAGCAGGGTCGACTTGCCCGCACCGCTCGCGCCGACGACGGCGACCCGGCGCCCCGGCGGCAGGTCCAGGTTCACGCCGTGCACGGCGCAGGGCCCGTCGGGGCGGTGCCGTACGTGCAGATCGTGCAGGGTGAGGTGCGCGGAGGCTGGCGTCGCGGTGTCGCTGTCCCGTGCGTGCGTGGCCGGCGTGCGCAGCAGGGCGCCGACCCGGCGGGCGCCGACCGGCAGCGAGGTGAGGAGCTGGGCGGCCGCGGGCAGCGGGGCGAGCACTTCGAAGACGGCGAGCGTCATGAGCGGCAGGGCCACCGCCCACACGCCCGTGTCCCGGTGCGCGCAGACCACGGCGACCGCCACGGTGGTGGTGCCCTGCACCACGGTCAGCGCGGCCGCGGCGAGGGCGGACAGCAGGGCCGCGCCCCGGTCGTACGAGCGCAGCCGGCGTGCGGTGTCGACGGCCCGTGCCGTCTCCCGGTCCGCCGCGCCGAAGACGCGCAGATCGGCGGCGCCGTCGAGCAGGTCGACCGCCCGTACGGCGAGTTCCGCGCGCAGGGCGGCGCCGCGCCGTGCCGCCCTGGCCGACGCGGCCGCCGTCAGCGCGGGCAGCAGCAGGCCGCCGGCCGCCAGGCCGAGCGCCAGGGCGGGCACGGCCGCCGGGACGGAAAGGGCGGCGCAGCTGATCGCCGCGGCGGACACCGCGAGCGCGGACAGCACCGGGAGGGCGACCCGCAGCAGGGCGTCCTGGACCAGGTCGACGTCGGCCACCAGGCGGGAGGCCGCGTCCGCGTCGCGGATCGCGATGTCCTCGTGGGCGGGCCTGCGGGCGAGGGCGCCGAAGACCGTGCCGCGCAGCCGTGCCACCGCGCGCAGCGCCGCGTCGTGGCCGGCGAGCCGCTCCCCGTACCGGAACAGCCCGCGGGTGACCGCCAGGGCCCGTACCGCGACGATGGCCACGGACAGCGCGCCCATCTCCGGCTGCTGCGCGGCCCGCGCGATGAGCCAGGCGGCGAGGGTCATCAGGGCCACCCCGGCCAGATCGGCGGCGAGCGCCAGGCACGCGGCGGGCAGCAGCCGCCGTACCGGGCCGGACGTCCGCAGCACGGACAGCAGCGCCCTCACCGTGCCACCCCGCTCGACACGGTGCCCCAGACGTCCGGCTGCCGTCCGGTGTCGTGGACCTGCTCGATCTCGCGTACCCGGCCCTGCCGTACCTCCAGGCGGCGGTCGGCGGCGTGCAGGAGGCGGGTGCGGTGGGCGACGAGCAGGACGGTGCGCCCGGCCATCAGGCGTTCGCTCGCCGCCAGGACGGCCTCCTCGCTGTCGCCGTCCAGGCCCGCCGTCGGCTCGTCCAGCAGGATCAGCGGCGCGTCGCGCAGGAAGGCGCGGGCGAGGGCGAGGCGTTGGCGCTGGCCGGCCGACAGGCCCGTGCCGCGCACGCCGAGCCGGGTGGCGTAGCCGTGGGGCAGCGCGCCGATGAATCCGGCCGCCGCGGCCGCCGCGGCGGCGTGTTCGACCTGCTGGTCGGTGGCGTGCGGGGCGCCGAGCCGGATGTTGTCGGCGACGCTGCGGTCGAAGAGGTACGGCCGCTGCGGCACCCAGCCGATGTGCCGGCGCCAGGCGTCCTGGTCGAGCGTGGCGAGGTCGCGGTCGCCGACGAGGACGCGTCCCTCGTCGGGCCGGACCAGGCCGAGCAGCAGGGCGAGCAGGGTGGACTTCCCGGCGCCGCTGGGGCCGGTCAGCGCGATCCGCTCCCCCGGTTCGACGGTGAACGTGACGCCGCTGAGGACCGGTTCGGGGCGGCCGGGCAGGCGGACGGTGACGTTCTCGAGACGGATGCGCCGCGGGCGGCCGAGGCCGTTGTCCGCGCCGGGGCCGGACACGGGGGCACCGGTGGGCGCGTCCAGCAGCGTCAGCGCCTCGCGGGCCGTCGCCACTCCCTCCGTACCGGCGTGGAAGCGGCTGCCCAGCGCGCGCAGCGGCAGATAGGCCTCCGGGGCGAGCAGCAGCACGGTCAGGGCGGTGGGCAGGCCGAGGGAGCCGCCCAGCAGGCGCAGGCCGACGGGTACGGCGACCAGCGCGAGCGAGAGCGTGGCCACGGTGTCCAGCACGAGTGTGGACAGGAAGGTGATGCGCAGGGTGCGCAGGGTGGCCCGGCGGTGCACGTCCGCGACGTCGGCGACGAGCCGTTCCTGCGCGCCGGCCCGGCCGAAGGTGCGCAGGGTGGGCAGGCCGCGCAGGGCGTCGAGGAAGTGCCCGCCGAGGGCGGCGAGAGCCTCCCAGCGGCGGGCGGTGGCGTCCCGGGTGTGCAGTCCGACCAGGGCGCCGAAGAGCGGCACGAGCGGCACGGTGACCAGCAGGACGAGAGCGCTGAGCGGGTCGTGGGCGAGCATCGTGGCGAGGACGGCGGGCGGTACGACCGCGGCCACCAGCAGTTGCGGCAGATAGCCGACGAGGTAGGGGTCGAGGGCGTCCAGGCCGCGGGTGAGCAGGGTGGCGATCTCGCCGGCCCTGCGGTCCTGTGCGTCGTAGGCGGTGCGCCGGGTCGCCGCCTCCAACAGGCCGGCGCGCAGGGCGAGTTTGGTGGCGGCGGCGGCGTGCTGCGCGGCCATGGCCTGCACCCAGCCGGCGATGCCGCGTGCCGCGACGGCCGCCGCTGCCCAGGCCACCGTGGCGCCCGTGGGCGTGCGGCCGGTGAACGCCTCGCCGAGCAGCCGGGCGAGCGCCAGGGCCTGTCCGACGGTGCCGGCCGCGCCGAGCAGGACAGCGGCGGCCACCAGCAGGCCGGCGCCGCGGGCGCGCGGGGTCAGGCCCAGCAGCCGCCGCCGTGTCAGCCGGTCGGCGGCCCGCTCCGACGCACCGCCCGGCCGCGCGGGTCCGTCCGCGTTTCTGCCGCGCCGCACGGCCCGGCGCTCCCCGGTGCGGCCCGTCATGTCGCGTCCGCGAGGCATCAGAAGTACACCGGCGAACGGTCGTCGGACTTGGTGCGGAAGCTCCACCACTGCATCGCCTGGAAGGCGAGCAGCACCGGCAGGACCAGCAGGACGACCGGGCCGACGACACTGAGCGTGCCGGGGTCGGCGGCGGCCTGGGCCACCGAGAGGTTCTCGTGCGCGCCCGCGGTGCTGACCACGGCCTGCGGGAAGTGGGCGGCGCCGATGAGCAGGACGGGCGCGAGCGCGGCGAACGCGCTCACCACCGGGGCCGCCCGGCGGGCGCCGGCCGCGAGCCGCGGGGCCAGCAGCAGGGCGGCGACGGCGGCGGCCAGCAGCAGCGCGGTGGGCACCGGGTTGAGCAGGCCGTCGCGGGCCCGGCCGTCGGCGACGGCGGCGGCCGCGGTGAGGACGGCGAGGCCGGCCGCGGCGGGCGCGAGGCGGCGCGCGGTCGCCGCGGCCCGCACGGCGACGCCGCCTTCGGTGCGCACCGCGAGGAACACGGTGGCGTGCAGGGCGAACACCGCGAGCGCGGTCAGCGCCGACAGCACCGGTACGGGACGCAGCAGGACACCCGGATCGACGTCGAGCCGGCCGCCCTTGACGGGTACCGCGCCCAGCAGCGCGCCGCCGAGCGTGCCCCACATCAGGGCGAGGACCACGCAGACGATCTGGACGACCGTGTCCCAGCGGCGGCGCCAGCGGGCGCCGGGCACCCGGCGGCGGAACTGCACCGCCGCCTCCCGGGTCAGCAGCGCCCCCACGGCGAACACGATGACCGGGTACATCCCGCTGATGACGCTGGACTCCAGGCCGGGGAAGCCGCCGAGGGTGATGCCGGCGGCCGCGACCAGCCAGACCTCGTTGCCGAGGAAGAACGGCCCGGTGGCGGCGGCGACGGTGTGCCGTTCGGCGTCGTCACGGGCGAGCCACCGGCCGATGATGCCGGTGCCGAGGGTGATGCCGTCCAGGGCGAGGTAGCCGGCCAGGAACAGCCCCAGCAGCGCGTACCAGATGTTGTGCCACACGATGAACTCCCAGTGTGTTCGGCGCTGTCGTCGGGGCCGTCAGAAGGTGGGGGCGGAGGAGGGGGCGGGGGTGGTCTGGCGGGGCAGGCCCGCGACCGTGGTGGGACCCTCGCCGTCCTCGCCGGGCGCCCGGCCGAGCTGGGCGGCGTCGGGGCCGCGCCGGGCGAAGCGGAACAGCAGCGCCCAGTCCACCAGGAGCAGGGCGGCGACGAGGGTGCCGAAGACGAGCAGGGAGGTCAGCACGGTGCCGTGGGTGAGGCCCGGGGTGATGGCGTCCTTGGTCTTGAGCACGCCGTAGACGGCCCAGGGCTGGCGGCCCACTTCGCGGAAGACCCAGCCGGAGACGTTGGAGAGGTAGGGCAGGAACAGCGCGGCGGTGAGCAGCCACAGCAGCACCTTGCGGCGGATCAGGTTCCGCTTGATCATGAACAGCACGCACAGGACGGTGATCAGCATCATGAACAGCGCCGGGATGATCATCACGAACTCGGCGGTCTGGCTGATCCCGGGCGGGAAGTAGTTGTCCGGGCCGAACTTGTGCGTGAACGTCTCCACCATGGCCTGCGCCCGGTCCGAGCGGTGGCCGTACTTGGTGGGGGTCTGCTTGACCGAGTAGCCGATCTGCCAGCCGCCCAGCGACGCCGTCAGCAGGACGAACACCGGGGTGAGCGGCAGGGCCAGCTTCAGCGACGACCAGAAGAACTCCTCGTGGCCGGTGCGCCGGCGCAGGTGCCAGGCGCTGACCGCGATGACGAAGAAGGACCCGGTGACCAGCGAACCGGCCAGGATGTGCGAGGCCGCCGCCAGGGCGTTGGTGTTGGTGAGCAGTTCGGAGAAGCTGGTGAGGTGGGCCTTGCCGTCCTTGATCCCGTAGCCCACCGGGTGATTGAGGAAGCCGTTGGCGGTCAGCACGAAGAACACCGACGAGTAGGCGGTCAGCGCGACCAGCCACAGCACGACGGTGTGCAGCACGCGGCCCATCCGGTTCCAGCCGAAGATCCACAGGCCGAGCAGGGTGGACTCGGCGAAGAAGGCGACGAGGGTCTCGATGGCCAGCGGCGCGCCGAAGACGTTGCCGGTGTAGTGCGTCAGCCCGCTCCACACCAGGCCGAACTGGAACTCCATCACGATGCCCGTGCCGATGCCGAGGGCGTAGTTGATGACGTAGAGCTGGCCCCAGAACCGGGTCTGCCGGCGGTGGGCCTCCTTGCCGGTGACGGCCCAGCGCGTCTGCATCACCACCAGGTAGGTGACGAGCCCCAGAGTCAGGGCGACGAACAGGTAGTGCGCGATGGCGGTGATCGCGAACTGGAGCCGTGCGAGTACGAGCACGTCGTCCACGTTGGTTCCCCTCGGTCGGCCGGCAGCCGGTGTCATGTGATGGTGGTGCGTCGTTCACGGGTGGATGGACGGCCTTCCCACTCCAGCCGAGCGCGGTGGAGTGCCGCTCGAGCGGTGGTGGAGGCACGGTGGAGTTCCCCGGCGCCTGCGGCCGGCGGCGGGCGGGTGCCGCCCGGGCCGCGGCCGTCCCTCCCGCCGGAACGGCCGCGGCCCTGCCGGGTGGTGCGTCAGGGGCTGCTCGAGTAGGCGAGTTCGCCGTGCTCGATGGCCATCTCGTCGGTGTAGACGAGGTCGAGATAGCGCTCGCCCCGGTCGGCCAGCAGGGTCAGGATGCGGCTGGGGCGCGGGAGTTCGGGCAGCAGCTCCTCGACGGCGGCCACCACCGAGCCGGAGGAGCCCCCGGCGAAGATGGCCTCCTGGCGCAGCAGCCGGTGGCAGCCGCGGATGGCGGCGGCGTCGTCGACGTGCACGACCCGGTCGATCTCGGACGGGGTGAGCAGTTCGGGCACCCGGCTGGAGCCGACGCCGGGCAGCATGCGCGGGCCGGGCGGTGTGCCGAAGATGACCGACCCGACGGCGTCGACCGCGACCACCTTCAGCGCGGGCCACTCGCGGCGCAGGCCGCGGGCGAGTCCGTGCAGGGTGCCGGTGGTGGAGACGGCGGCGACCAGGACGTCCACGGGGCGTTCCGGGCAGTCCGCGATGACCTCGCGGGCGGTGGTGACGGCGTGGGTCTCCCAGTTGAGCTCGTTGGCGTACTGGTTGATCCAGACCGCGTCCGGGTCCTCGGCGAGCAGGTCCTGCACGCGGGCGAGCCGGGTGTGCAGGTAGCCGCCCGCGGAGTCGGGGTCGCGGACCATCTCGATGCCGGCGCCGAACTGGCGCAGGATGCGCAGGTTGGTGCGGGAGGCGTTGGGGTCGACGACGGCGGTGAAGCGCAGCCCGTAGCGGACGGCGACCATGGCGAGCGCCACCCCGAAGTTGCCGGAGGTGGACTCGACGATATGGGTGCCGGGACGGATCATGCCGTCCTTCATGCCGCGCTCGACGATGTAGCGGGCGGAGCGGTCCTTGACGCTGCCGCCGGGGTTGAGCATCTCGAGTTTGCCGAGCACCTCGATGCCGGGCTGGGGGAAGAGGCGGCCGAGCCGCACCAGCGGGGTGCCGCCGACGCAGTCGGTGATGGAGTCGTAGATCACGCCGGCTCCTGTCGCGCGGAAGGGGTGTCGTGGGGACGGGCGCCGAACAGGGCCCGGCAGCCGTCGAGTCCGTGCACGGTGACCGGCACCTCGGCGGCGGGGCTCAGCTCCCACTGGGCGCGGGTCATGCGCCAGCGGGTCAGCACGGCCGGTTCGCCCTTGCGCAGCTGGGTCTCGATGCCGTCGCCGTGGTAGCCGAGCTTCTTGTTGACGGCCAGCGCGGCGGCGCCGTCCTCGAACACGGCGGAGGTGGCATGCCGGGCGCCCAGTCCCGCGAAGGCGAGGTGGAGGGCCGCGGCCCGCATCTCGGTGCCGATGCCCCGCCCTTGGTGGCCGCGGGCCAGCCAGCTCTCGGTGGCGACCTCGGCGAGCCGGGGGAAGGACCGGGCCTGCAGCCCCTGGACGCCGACGGGGCGGCCGTCGACGAAGACGGCGAGTCCGAGGTTCCAGTAGTCGGGGCGGCTCAGGGCGAGCCCCTTCCACAGGTACTGCAGGACGCGGCCCGCCACCACCTGCGGCTGGGCGTCGCTCCAGCCGCCCGGGAAGGGGGCGGCACCGGGGGCGTGGATGCCCTGGTCGGCGACGAGTTCGGCGAGGGCGCGCAGGTCGCTCTCGTCGGGCACGCGCAGCTCCAGCCGGGGGGTGGTCAGCCTGAGCCGGAACTGCGGCAGCCAGATCCCGAGCAGGGCGCGGTTGCCGCCGGGCGCCGCACGCGTGCCGTCCGGTGTGGATTCAGCGATGGTTTCAGCCATGGTGGAATGCTCCGCAGACGGTCTCAACGGGCGGTGGAAGACGTCTCGACGTGCGGACGGGCCAGGACACCGGCGGCGGGCGCCGGGGCGCTTCGGCCGCGGCGGGAGGCCGCCCGTACGGCACCGGTCACCAGACCGGTCAGGATGATCACCGGCCACAGCACGTCGGGCACCGCGCCGACCACGCCGCCGAGACCGAGCAGCGCGAACGCCGCCGCCCGCAGCCGGCGCAGCCGTGCGGGTCCGGGCGCCGGGACGGCGAGCAGCACACCGGCGAGCAGCAGCGCGCCGCTGGCCACCGGGTCGAGGACGTTCAGTGTGCCGACGGCGTCCCCGAAGCCGCCGCGGATCGCGGCCAGCCCCGGCTCGACCCAGAACCAGGCGAGGCCTGCGACGGCCAGCGCCCCGCCCCAGCGTTCGGGGGTGGCGTGCCACCGCCGCCGCATGCCGCGTTCGGCGAGGTCGACGGCGTTGAACGGGCTGTACAGCACGGGCCGCCGACCGAGCAGCAGCACGGGCAGCGCGACCAGTTCCAGTCCGCCGTAGCCGCTGAGGCCGGCGAGGAGCACGGAGGTCTCGGTGTAGAGGGCGACGCCGATGGCCGGTCCGTCGGGCAGCACACCGATCGGGTAGAGCAGCATCGGCAGCAGGAGCAGGGCGGCGCCGGGCCAGCCGGACAGTCCGCCGCGGGCGCCGCGGGTGAGCAGGGGCCGCATCAGGGCCAGTGCGGCGGTGTAGGCGACGGCGAGGCCGAGCGCGGTGGCGGCCGCGGCGAGGAGTTCGCCGCCGCTGTGTCCGTGGGCCTTGGTGGTGACGATCTGGGTCAGTGCGGCGGCGCCGGCCGCGACGCGTACCGCGCGGCCGAGGGGACCCGCGTCCCGGCCGAGGACGCCGGCCCGGCCCGTGCCGGGCGCGCCGGGGGCGGTCACAGCTCCACCTTCACGCCGTAGCGGCGCAGCCAGTCGTTCAGGCCGAGCAGCATCTCGACGTTGGCGCGGGCGACCCAGGCGCGCATGCCGGAGTCCAGCACGGACGGGTCGTCGATGAGGGCGCGCACGCCGGCGGTGTCCGCGAGGGGCGCGGCCGGGGCGGTGGGGTCGGCGAGCAGGGCCTCCATGCGGGCGCACAGGGCGCGGCCGTACGCCGGGTCCTGGGTGACCGGGTAGGGGCTCTTGGCACGGTTGACGACGTCGTCCGGGAGCAGGTCGGCGACGGCGGCGCGCAGCAGGGACTTCTCGCGTCCGTCGAAGCTCTTCAGCTCCCAGGGCACGTTGTAGGCGTAGTTGACCAGGCGCCAGTCGCAGTAGGGCATGCGGGTGCCGAGGCCGACCGCGGAGGCCAGGGACTCGTCGTGGCTGAGCAGGGTCTCCAGCCAGCGGGTGAGGTGGAAGTAGGTGATCTCCCGCATGCGCAGCGTCTGGCCGCTCTCGCCGTCGAGGCGGGGCACCTCGGCCATGCTGCCGGCGTAGGCGTCGGCGCAGTAGCCGTTGAGGTCGAGCTTGCCGAGCAGGTCGGGGGCGAGCAGGTCGCCGCCCAGGCCGTGCTTGCCGCCGCCGAAGCGGGCCATGGCGACCCAGGGCAGGGTGGGGGCCTCGACGAGCTCCTTGTTGTGCACCCAGGCGAAGCCGCCGAAGACCGCGTCGGCGATCTCGCCGAGCAGGACGGAGCCGACGTGCTCGCGCACCGCCCCGCACAGCAGGTGCAGGGAGGTGTTCATGTTGCCCAGCGGGCTGGGTACGTCCTTGGCGCGCAGGACGGCGCCGCGCACCGCCGGGTCGATGATGTCGGCGGTGTTCAGCACCAGGTCGGTGTGCTCGGTGCCCAGGTGCCGGACGACGGACTGCACGAAGGGGGCGTCGGGGCTGCCCCAGATCTCGTCCTGCTTGAACTCCTCGGCGCTGCCGAAGGAGACGGTGAAGGTGCGCACGGGGCCGCCGCCGCGTTCGGCGAGCGCCTGGTGGGCCAGCGCGGTGACGGCGCTGGAGTCGATGCCGCCGGACAGCAGGATGCCGGGGACGGCGCCGGTGCCCAGGGTGCGGCACACGGAGTCGCCGAGCAGCTCGCGGATGCGGGCGATGGTGGTGGCCCGGTCGTCGGTGTGCTCCTCGGCCGTCAGCTGCCAGTAGCGGTAGGAGCTGCGGCGGCCCTCGGTGAAGCGCAGCACGTGGCCGGGCGGCACCTGGTGGAAACCCTTGAGGATGCCGTGCCCGGCGGTGCCGGCGTAGGAGAACAGTTCGCGCAGGCCGTCGGCGTCCACGACCGGCTCGACGGCGGGGTGGGCGAGGATCGCCTTGCGTTCGGAGCCGAACAGCACGCCCGCACCGAACGGGTGGTAGTACAGCGGCTGGTTGCCGAGCCGGTCGCGGGCCAGCACCAGTTCGCGGCGCTGCTCCGACCAGATGGCGACGGCGAACGCGCCGTCCAGGTGCTTGGCGAAGCGCTCGCCCCAGCGCAGCCAGGCGCGGCCGACGAGTTCGGCCTGGGTGGCGGTCGCGCTGACGCCGAGGGCGCGGCACAGGTCGCCGGTGTCGTACAGCACTCCGGTGACCGCCGCCGCGAGCACCGTGCGCCCGGCGTCCTGGAGCACCCACGGCTGGTCGGGGGCGCCGGTGCCGGCCGCGTCGGACCAGCGGGTGCCGAGGGCGGCGTGCTCGGTGACCCACAGCCGCTCCCCGTCGGGGCCGCGCTGGGCGAGGGCCGCCGTCATGGCCCGCAGCGTGGGCTGCTCGCGCCGCAGATCCCTTACGTGATCGATCCATCCTGCGATACCGGACATGGCGATGGGGCTCCTCTCAACGGTGGAGGCCCAGGCTGGAGTCGGCACCTCAAGTTTCCCTGGACGGCCTCTCCAGCAGCCGTGCGGAGGATGCGGCACGGACGGGATCCGCCTTCCGGCGGGTCCGGCCATCCGTACCGGAAGGGAGTGGGGCTGTGGGCATCGAGCCCGAGGTACGTCACAACTCGCCCGCCACGTCCACGGACGTGCTGATCGTCGGAGGCGGGATCACCGGACTGAGCTGCGCGTTGTTCCTGCGCCGGCACGGCGTCGGGTGCGTGCTGGTGGAGCGGCACGCCTCCACCTCGGTCCATCCGCGGGCCTGGGGCTGGTACCCGCGCACCCTGGAACTGCTGCGCGGCGCCGGCGTGGAGGAGGAGGTGCTGCGGGTGGCCGCGGGGTACGCGGACCACCGCAGGCAGGCGACGGTCGAGTCGCTGGCCGGGCGCGAGCTGCGGGCGGTCATGCTGCCCGAGCCGGACGACCTGAGCGCGCTGACGCCGTCCCGGCAGATCGCGCTGGGCCAGGACCGCATGGAGCCGATCGTCCGTGCGGCCGCGGCCGAGGCGGGCGCCGAGCTGGCATTCCACACCGAACTGACCTCCTTCGAGCGGCCGCAGGGCCCCGGCGGTCCGGTGGTCGCGACGGTGAAGAACCGGGAGAGCGGCGAGGAGCGGCAGGTGCGGGCCCGCTACCTGGTCGCCGCGGACGGCGGGCGCAGCCCGGTGCGCGAGACGCTGGGCATCGCCCGGGGCGGCCGGGGCACGCTGCAGCACCAGGTGAGCATCCTGTTCCGCGCCGACCTCGAAGGCCCGCTGGCCGGCCGCCGGTTCTCCATCTGCCAGATCGAGAACGACGAGCTGAAGGGCGCCGTGCTGGGGCACGACGACACGCTGCGGCGCGGCACACTCATCGTCCAGTACCACCCCGAGCAGGGCGAGCAGGTCGAGGACTTCACCACCGAACGGTGTGTGCGGCTGGTGCGCTCGGCGATCGGGGACGGGCAGGCCGACGTGGACGTCATCGGCGTACTGCCGTGGGAGCTGGCCGCGCTGACCGCCGAGCGCTTCCGGGACGGCTCGGTGTTCCTGATCGGGGACGCGGCGCACGTCATCCCGCCGATCGGCGGCTACGGCGCCAACACCGGCGTCCACGACGCGCACAACCTGGCGTGGAAGCTGGCGGCGGTGTTGCGCGGCGAGGCCGGCGAGGGCCTGCTGGACTCCTACGACGCGGAGCGCCGGCCCGTCGCGGAGGCGACCGTGGAACAGGCCCGGCTGCGGCTGCTGGTGCGGTCGGGCCGGGCCGGTGAGGAGCAGCGCCGGGCCACCCTGGAGGTGCTGACGGTGATGCTCGGCCACGCCTATCCGACGGCGGCCGAGCCGGGCGCGGAGCTGCCGCGGTTCCGGGACCACGAGCGGTTGTGCGGTGAGCCGGGCACGCGGGGCCCGCACGTGCCGGTGCTGCTGCGGGAGGACGGCGCGCGGCGGGCCGGTTCGCTGCTGGACGTGTACGGCCCGGAGCCGGTGCTGCTGTTCGACGACACCGTCCCCTCCTGGCGGGGTGCCGCCGAGGAGGCCGCGCGGCGCACCGGGGCGCGGCTGCGTCCGGCCGGCTTCGGCGCGGAGCTCACGGACCGCTCGGAGACGGGCTGGCACGAGCGGTACGGGGTGAGTGCCGGTGGTGCGGTGCTGGTGCGGCCCGACGGTTTCGTCGCCTGGCGCTCGGCGACGGCGCCGGCGGACGCGGCCGGCGCGGTGACGGACGCGCTGCGCCGCATGCTGGCGACCGACTGACGCCCACGGAAAGGGCCGCCGCCCCGGGGAGGGAGCGGCGGCCCTTTCGGCTCGGCAGGAGGAGGGATCAGGTGACCGTGAAGTTGGCCATCATCGCCATGTCCTCGTGTTCGAGGTTGTGGCAGTGGAAGACGTACTTGCCGGTGTAGTCGCTGAAGCGGACCAGGACGCTGAGCTTCTGGTTGGGGGCCAGCCGCGCGGTGTCCTTCCAGCCGACGTCCTCGGGTTCGAGGGTGGTGGAGCCGCCCCGCTTGTACACCTGGAACGGTGACAGGTGCAGGTGGATGGGGTGGTGGGTGGTGGAGGAGAACTCCCAGATCTCGATGTCGCCCCGCTTGATGTCCGCCCAGCTGCGGTCGGTGCTGAAGGGGTAGCCGTTGATCTTGTAGACGTAGTGGCCGCTCTCGCTGTTCCTGGCCAGGGTGAAGGAGCGGGTGCGCACGGCCTTGGCCGGGTCGAGCCGCTCGAGGGTGGAGAGCCTGGCGGGGACGGAGGTGTCGTCGCCGGCCTTGGCGCCGACGACGAACTGCATGAGTTCCGCGGTCGAGCCGTCGCCTAGGCTGTTGGTCATGGTGATCTTCGTGCCGGGGGCGTACCGGCCGAAGTCGACTATCACGTCGAAGCGTTCGCCCGGCACGATGTAGATCGAGTTCATGCCCTGCGGCTGGGCGAGCAGTCCGCCGTCGCTGCCGATCAGCGTGAACGGGTCGCCCGAGCCGGGCTCGGGATCCAGCCGGACGCGGTAGCGGCGGGAGTTGGAGGCGTTGAGCAGCCGCAGCCGGTAGCGGGCGCCCTGCACCTCGAAGCGGGGCCAGGGCACGCCGTTGACCAGGATGACGTCGCCGGTCATGCCGTTGTGCGCGTCGCCGGTGACGCCGGGGGTGGTCTTCAGGGTCGGGTCGATGGACGGATAGGCCAGGGAGCCGTCCGAGTTGAAGGCCCGGTCCATGATCATCACGGGGACGTCGCGGTCGCCCTTGGGCAGCGGCAGCGCGTCCTCCTCCTCGTCGTGCACCAGGTAGAAGCCGGCCAGCCCGCGCCAGACCTGCGGCCCGGTGAAGTCCATCCGGTGGTCGTGGTACCAGAGCGTGGAGGCCCGCTGCAGGTTCGGGTACGTGTAGTTCCGGGTGCCCTGCGCGGTGGCGCCCGCCATCGCCATGCCGGCGTGGTGCATCGTGTGCGCGGACGCCGTCCAGCCCGAGGTGGGCAGCAGGTAGTCGGTGGGGTAACCGTCGCTCTCGGCGGGCGTCTTGCCGCCGTGCAGATGGGTGACCATCGGAACGGGCAGGTCGTTGCGGGTCCGCACGACGGCGGTGCGGCCCTTGCGGACGCTGAACGTGGGTCCGGGGAAGGTGCCGTTGTAGCCGAAGATCTCGGTCTGCACGCCGGGCAGGATCTCCGCCTTGGTGGTGAAGGCCCGCACGTCGAAGTAGTCCGTCGTGCCCTCCGAGGAGGTCGGCTGGATGACGGGCGGCCGTTTGAAGGGCAGGCTGAACCGGGCCGGCAGCGGCACGTCGCCGGACTGGACGGCCCCGTCGCTGTGTCCGGCGTTGTCGCAGCCTGCGGCGAAGGGCAGGATCAGCCCGGTGGAGCCGGCGCCGACGGCACCGATGAAGCGGCGTCGCGAAAGAGTCATGTGCCTTCCTAGTCGATCACGATGAGCGAGCGGCCGAGCGTGGTCAGCAACCGGTTGCCGTCCTCGGTGACGACGAACGGGTCCTCTACATGGACGCCGCCCAGACCGAACTCGTAGTACGGGGTCTCGGAATTGACGACGGTTCCGTCCTCGATGACGTCGGCGTTGCCGGGTGTGATCAGGACGGGTTCGTAGATCTCCGCGCCGATGCCGTGGCCGACGTGATGGCGGCGGTAGTGCGGCACCCCGGCGGCCCGGACCGCCTCCACGGTGCGGTCGAACAGCTCGCCGCCGGTCATGCCGGGCTTGGCCGCCTCCAGGGCGGCCTGCTCGCCGGCCAGCATCGCCGCGTACACGGCGGACAGACGGGCGGAGGGCTCGCCGAAACTGGCGGTGCGCGCGATGTCGGACCAGTAACCCTGGTAGGTGCAGCCGACGTCGAACCAGACGGACTCGCCACGGCGCAGCGGCCGGTCGGAGGGCCGGGTCTGCCCCAGGACGCCGTCCCGGCCGAACTTGATCAGGGTGAACCGCGACCGGCCGCCGCCCCGCGCCACGGTCGTCTCGAACTCCCGCACCATGTCCTGCTCGGTGACGCCCTGCGCGGCGATGCCGAGGGCCGCCCGGATGCCGTCCTCGGCGAGCGCGGCGGCCTTCGCGATCCGGTGCAGCTCCGCCTCGGACTTGACCTTGCGCACCTGCTGCAGCACGGCCGCCGCGGGGCGCACCGCGCTGCCCGGCAGGGCCTCGGCCAGCCGCTCGAGGAAGCCGGGCGGGGCGGCGTTCTCGTCCACGCCGATACGGGCGCCTGCCGCGCCGGCCTCGGTGAGGATGCGCACCAGCGCGGCCAGGGCGTCCGGTGCGGGCGCGGCGTCCACCCCGATCTGCTTGAACCGCTCCTCGCGCGCGCTCAGCTCCAGCCCCTCGGGCAGCACCCGGTGGAAGGCGCCGTAGGCGACGACCCCGCTGAGCGCGGTGGTCGCGTCCAGGAACTGGTCGACGTCACCGCGCGAACTCGCGAAGTACGGGGCGTCCGGCCGCTCCCGGGTGACCACGGCCAGGGCGCGGCTGGCGTACGGGTGGTTCTGGCCGCCGACGCTGGAGATCCCGGTGAGATACAGGACGTTCTCCGCGGAGGTGGCGACCAGGACGTCCAGGCCCGCCTCGTCCATGAGCCGGGCCAGCCGCCGCGCGCGCGTGCCGGCGCCGGTCACAGGGCCAGCCTCACCCGGTAGTGGTCCAGCCACAGGTTCAGCTGGAGCATCAGCTCGACGTCGGCGCGGGCCATGCGGTCCTTGGTGAGCCGCTCCAGACTCGCCACGACCTGCCCGGCCGCCTCCACGTCCAGGATCTGCCGCACCGGCGCCTGCGGGTCGGCCAGCACCGCCTTCATCGCCCGCTGCAGCCCGGCCGGGTAGTCGGGGTGGTTCGAGACCGGGGAGGCGCTGCGGTGCCGGTCCAGCACCGACTGCGGCAGCAGATCGGCGACGGCCGCGCGCAGGATGCCCTTCTCGATGCCGCGCCGGTTGTGCATCTCGTTGGGGATGTTGTACGCGTACTGCACCAGCTCGGGATGGTTGATCGGGGTACGCAGCTGAAGGCCGGCCGCCGAGTAGGAACCGGCGTCGATGCCGAAGCGGGTGTTCATCAGGTAGGCGACGCGGCGCATGTGCCGCTGCCACTCGTCCTCGTGCGGCAGGTACTCGACCTCGGCGACCGCGGTGGCGTACACGTCGCGGTAGTACTCCTGGAAGCCGAGCGCGGCGAGGGCGTCGGCGTGGAACAGGCCGGTGCCGAAGCCGTTCTTCGCGCCGAACTTCTGGGCCAGCGCCACCCAGGGGAACGTGCCGGAGAGCACCAGGTCCTTGTGCGTGAACCAGGTGGCGCCCTGGAAGTACTTGTCGCCGCCGTACCCGGCGAACACCACCCGGCGGCCCTCCTGCGCGGCCGCCTGCACGGTCAGATACTGGGCGGTGTCCATGTCGTACTGGCGGGTCGGGAAGTCCTTCGACTTCAGCATGCCCACCCGCACGATCGGGTCGAGGATGTCCCCCGTCTCCAGCTCCAGCACGGTGTGATCGGCGCCGATGTGCGTGGCGACCTCCTGCGCGAACGGGGTGTCGTGCGTGGAGCGCATCACGTCGGCACGGAACTCGCTGCTCTTGAACTCGATGGTGAACGCGCGCAGGCTGCCCCGCTGCGAACGGGCCAGCGAGTCGGCGGCCAGGCCCGCGACCGCGGAGGAGTCCGCGCCGCCGGAGAGCATCACCAGCAGCTGCGAGGGGTCGTCGGTGAGGTTCTCCTCGACACTGCGCGCCAGGATCTCGCGGACCGTCGCGACGGTGGTGTCGTAGTCGTCGGTGTGCGGCTGGGTGGAGATGGACCAGTACTTGTGGCGGCGCAGCCGGCCGTCCCGGCCCCAGCGGGCGACCTCGGCGGCGCCGACCCGGTCGAAGCCGGAGAAGATGCCGCCGTGCGGCAGCGCCTGGGAGACCGCCTCGCGCAGACCCGCGGCGTCGACCACCGGGTCCACCTCCGGGTGCGCGAGGAGGACCTTGCGCTCGGAGCCGAACACCATGCCGGTGGAGGTACGGGTCCAGTACAGGGGCTGCCCGCCCAGGTGGTCGCGGGCGAGGACCATCTCCTCGGTGCGGCCGTCCCAGATCGCCACCGCCCAGGCGCCGTTGAGCCGCGGCAGGAAGTCGGCCCCCCACTCCCGGTAGGCGTACGCCACCAGGGCGGTGGGCCCCGCCGACGCGGGCAGCCGGACCCCGGCCGCGGCCAGGTCGGCGCGTACCGCCTCGGTGCCGGTGGGCCAGCCGGTGACACAGGCGACGATGTCGTGCTCGCCCGCCGGCAGCACGTACGGCTGCTCCTCGGCCACCCCGTCGATGTGCAGCAGCCGGACGCCGAGCGCCGCGTGCTCGCCGGTCCACACCGCCTCCCCGTCCGGCCCGCGCTGCGCCAGGGTGGACGCCATCGCCGTGACGACCGGCCGATGCCTGCGCAGGTCCCTATCGAAGTCGATCCAGCCAACAAGCCCGGACACGCCGTCACCTCTCGTCCTGCGTCTGACCGCTGATGAATAGGTCTGACTGTGCTGATGGGTACGTCCGGCAGCATCCGGCGGCACGGTCGCGCGGCGGACGCACCCCGCTCGAGGCGCAGTGGACAGCGCAGGCCGGGCGCCGACGCGAACGATCCTCGAGCCGGACTCCGCGCGGGCGGTGCACCGTGGCGGCCCCCGTCCGTGGATTTCGAGGAGGCGTACGTGACCACCCGACCGACCGTGCCGCGCAGCTCCTGGCTGGCGCTGAGCGCGGTCCTGCTCGCCGGATTCCTGCACACCTTCGACGTGACCGTGGTGAGCGTCGCCGCGCCGTCGATCCAGGACGGCCTCGGCGCGTCCGACGCGGCCGTGCAGTGGCTGCTGGCCGGCTACAGCCTGGCCTTCGCGCTGCTGCTGGTCACCGCGGGCCGGCTCGGTGACGCCTACGGGCGGCGGCCGCTGGTGCTGGCCGGCATCGTCGCGTTCACCGCGGCCTCCGCGCTGTGCGCCGCCGCGCCCGGCACCGGGGTGCTCATCACCGCGCGGGTGCTGCAGGGGCTGTCGGCCGCGCTGCTGGCCCCGCAGATCGCCCCGGTGATCATCCTGCTCTTCCCGCAGCCCCGGCGCGGCGCCGCCTTCGGGGTGCAGGCGGCCGTGATCGCGGCGGCCACGTGCAGCGGGCCGGTGCTCGGCGGACTGCTCGCGCACGCCGACCTGTTCGGGCTGGGCTGGCGCGCGGTCTTCCTCGTCAACCTGCCCGTCGGTGCGATCGCCCTGGTGCTCGCCGCACTGTGGCTGCCGGCCGAGACGCCGGCCCGCGCCCCGCGTCTCGACCCGGCCGGTGTGGGGGTGGCCACGGCCGGCCTGCTGCTGCTCCTGGTTCCGCTGGTGGAGGGCCGCGAGACGGGCCGCCCGTGGCTGGTGATGCCGCTGGCCCTGGTGGGCCTCGCGGTGCTCGCCGGGCTGGCCCCGCTGCAGCGCCGGGCCGAGCGCGCCGGACGCACACCGCTGCTGACGCCGGACCTGTTCCGGGGGCGGGCCTTCCCGGCGGGCGCGAGTGTGAACTTCCTGGTGATGGGCTCCGTCGCGTCCTTCTTCCTGGTGTACGTCGTCCATCTGCAGGACGGGCTCGGCTTCAGCGCGAAGGAGACGGGCTTCACGCTGCTGCCGTTCGCGCTGTCCGCGGCGGTCGCCTCGGGTGCGTCGGTGCCGCTGACGGGGCGTCTGGGACGGCGCCTGCTGGAGGCGGGCTCGGTGCTGATGACGCTCGGCACGGCGGTGCTGCTGTGGCTGACGGTCGCTCAGGGCTCCGCGCTGCGACCGCTGCACATCGTGCCCGGGCTCGTGCTGTGCGGTGCCGGCATGGGGCTGCTGAGCCCGCCGCTGTACAACATCACCCTCTCGGCGATGTCGCGCGGCGGCATCGGTTCGGCGAGCGGGGTGTTCTCCACGTTCGGCCAGGTCGGCAACGCCTTCGGGGTGGCCCTGGTCGGCTCCGTCTTCTACGGTCTCTCCCGCGGCGCCGCCGGTTCCACGACGGCGATCGGCTGGGCCCTGGCCTGCCAGCTGACGATGTCCCTGCTGGCCCTCGCCCTGCTGCGCTTCGGCCTCCCCCGCCCGCCCCACCACCCGCCGGCCCCCCACACCACCGACCCGAAACCGACAGTCCGGGAAACCCTGCCGGGCTGACCCGACGGGGGCGTTTCCCGGCTGGGGGCGTTGTAGGAGACGGGGCGTTTCCCCGCCGGGGGCGTATCCCCAGGGGCGTCTCCGGACGGGGCGTCTCCCAGGGCGGGTGCCTCCCGGCCTGAGGTGGCTTGCGGCCGGGGGCGCCTCCCTGACAGAGGTGCGTCTCCCAGGGCGTCTCCCGGACGGGGGCGTCTCCCGGCCACCCCCAGACGCCTCACGCGGACGGGGCCTCTCCCGGCCCGACGCCCTCCGGAATGGACACGCCTCCCGAACGGGGCACCGGACGGGGCATCCCCTGGGGGACGTCTCCCGGCCGCCGCGCCCCCACACGCCTCACGCGGACCGGAGCCTCTCCCGGCCGAGCGGCCCCCTTCCGGACACGGACCTCCCGGTCGGGGCCACCTCCCCGGCCGCCTCGCCCGGACCGGGGCTCCCGGTCAGCCGCCCCTCCCAGCCGGCGCCTTGCGCCGGCCTCTCCCCCACCCGGTCGCCTACCGGCGGCCGGGTTCCGCCATGCACCGGGCACCGGTACCGGCAGCCGGGCCCACGCCCGCCTGAACCGCCCGCCCGACCACCGGTGGTGACGAAGCAGGGTCCGCCGCGCCGGTGGCACGGACGACGGCAGGACGGTGAGCCCGGCAGCAAGCCGGTGCCGTGTGCGGCGCCGCCGGGCGGCGCATCCCGTGACCGGCAGGGACGGCGCACGACTCAGCCGAACCGCCGCCTCGACCGGCAGCGCCGCGGCGGGGGTGTCGCCCGCCCGGGAGCCCATCCCCGCACCCGGCCTCCCGCCACCAACCGAAGTCGTGCCCCGGGCACCGCACCGGCCCGGCCGGCAAGGCCCGGGGCGCCACCCGCCGGGGTCCCGCACCGGCCGCTGTCGCACCCCTGGTACCGCCCCCGGCCGGCTGCAGGCCCCGCCGTGCGCGCAAAGGGCGCCGGCCGCGAGGCAACGTTCCTCGCGGCCGGCGCCCTTTGCGTGGCGGTCCGTGTCAGGTGGTGGCCGCCACGGGCCTGATGCGGTGGATCACCTCGGTGACGTTCATCGCGCCGTCCCGGCGGTACGGCGCCAGCCTGCGGCGGTGCTCCACGTGCTGCGGGCTCAGTTCGAAGGCGCGGAAGCGGGGCTCGTCCGTCCAGTCCGTGAGGACCCAGTACACGCCCTCCTGCTCGGTGTCCCGCACCAGCGTCTGGCCCAGGTTGTCCGGCTCGCGGGAGATCGCCTCGCCCACCTCCCGCCAAGTGCGCTCGAAGTCCGCCGACTTCTCCGGGAAGATCTCCATCCGGAGGATCACCGTGTGGGTCACTGCTCCTCGTCCTTTCCCGCGTCCTTGCCCAGCAGCCGGGCCACGACCCCGCTCAGCGTGTTCTTCGCGAAGATCGGTACGTCCGCGCAGCGCCACGCCACCACGCCGTCCGGCCGGACCAGCACCGCGCCTCGCGCCGTCACCCCGTACAGCTCGGGCCAGCGGTCGTCGACGTCGGTCAGCTCCGAACCGATGCCGTACAGCGCGAGCGGCACGCCCAGTTCGTGCGAGACCGCCCGGGCCGCCTCCTGCCAGTCCCGGTTGTCCGGCCCGGTCAGCAGCACCGGCCGGTCGCCGAACAGGTCCAGCACCGACAGCTCGGCGCCGCCGCGCCGCAGCCGCAGATGCGGGGCCCGGCTGCCGGGCCGTCCGTCGTTCTCCGCGGACCACACGCCGTACCCCGGCAGCACGCCCTCGTCCCAGGCGGTCACCGCGGAGGAGCGGTAGCGCCAGGACAGCCACACCAGGGCGTCCTCGACGATGCCCGGGTGCACGGACCGGTGCTCTCCCGGCTCGGTCAGCCGCGGCCGGTCCTTGGAGCGCAGGGCGGCCTGCTCGACCGTGGCCTCGCAGATCGGCCGGCGCTCCTCGTCGTAGCTGTCGAGCAGCCCCGCACCCGCCCAGCCGTCGAGGACCGCGGCCAGCTTCCAGGCCAGGTTGTGCGCGTCCTGGATGCCCGTGCTGGAGCCGAAGCCGCCGCTGGGCGGCATCACATGGGCGGCGTCACCGACCAGGAACACCCGCCCCTCGCGGAACCGTCCGGCGGTGCGGGCCGCGCCCTCCCACGGGGAGACGGACCGGATGCGCGGGCGCAGGTCCGCCACGCCCGTCGCCGCCCGCACCAGGTCCGCGCACCGCTCCTCGGTGAACGACTCCAGGTCGCTCTCCCGGGGGTCGTACGCGACGTGCAGCAGCCAGTCGGAGGCGTTGTCCAGCGGCATCAGCGCGCCGCGCACCTCCTCGCCGGCCGTGTAGCACAGCAGGAACCGGCGGCCGGCGAGCGGCTCGGTCAGATCGGCCCGGAAGTGGATGTTGACGTAGTGGCCGAGCGTCTCGCCGTCGAAGGGGATGCCGAGCGTGTCGCGGACACCGCTGTGCGCGCCGTCGGCGGCGACGAGGTAGCGGGCCTTGAGGGTGCGCTCGACGCCCGTGGTGCGGTCCCGGACCCGCGCCGTGACCCCCTCGTCGTCCTGGGTGAAGGACAGCAGTTCGGTGCTGAACCGCAGGGCCACCCCGAGCCGTTCGGCGCGGCCGCGCAGCACGTCCTCCAGCTCGCCCTGGTGGCACAGGCACCAGCCGGTCGGGGACAGCGGGCCCACGTCGGCGGTCACGTCCATGACGTACTTCTCATCCAGCACGGCCAGTTCCGGCCCGGCCAGTGAACGGGCGGCGATAACACCGGAGTTGCCGGCGAGCAGCCGCGCCGAGGGCATGGCGCGCAGCTCGTCCTCGACACCGGCGGCGCGCATCAGCTCCATCGCCCGCGGGTGCACGCCGCGGGCGCGGGGGTGCCCGGACAGTTCGGGGCGCTGCTCGAGCAGCAGGCAGTCCACGCCCTGCTGAGCCAGGAAGACGGCGGTGGACAGACCTGCCAGCCCGCCGCCGGCCACGAGGACATCGGTGTTCCGGAGCGTGCTCCGGGTGGTGCTCAGCACAGTCTCACCCTCCTTGCCGTGCCAGGTGCCGTGGTTGGTGTTCGACGAGCACGGAGGCGTCCTTGTCGCCGTCGCCGGCCGCGAGCACCTCCGCGAACCGCTCGCGCACGCAGGCCAGCACGGGCATCGCGGACCCCTGCTCGGCGGCGGCCTCCATGGCGATGCGGATGTCCTTCTCCATGAGTTCGGAGCGGAAGAACGCCGGCTCGTAGCTGCGCTTGAGCATCAGGTCGGCGCGGAAGCGCATCACCACGGAGCTGAAGCCGCTGGCGGAGACGACGCCGATCAGCTGGTCGCGGTCCAGGCCGGCCGCGGTGCCGTAGGCGACGGCCTCGGCGAGCGCGGCGACCTGGGCGCCGAGCAGCAGGTTCAGGATCAGCTTGAGGCTGGTGGCGGTGCCGGGTGCGCCGACGTGGACGACCTCGCTGCCCAGGACGTCCAGGACGGGGCGGGCCTCGTACAGGTCCTCCGGCTCCCCGGAGACGAACACCCGCAGCTCTCCCTTGCGGGCCTGGAGCGGGTTGCCGACGACGCAGGCCTCGACCCGGCGCAGGCCCCGTTCGGCGAGGCGGGCGGCGGCCTCGCGGGCGTAGCCGGGCGAGACGGTGGAGGTGTCCACGATGACGGTGCCGGGCGCGAGCACCGGGACGACCCGGCCGAACAGGACCTCCTCGACGGCCTTCTCGTCGCTGAGGCTGAGCAGGACCAGGCGGTGGCCGGCCGCCGCCCGTTCCGGGGCGTCGGCGAGCCGCGCGCCCGCCTCGACGAGGGGCGCGGCCTTGTGCGCGGTGCGGTTGAAGACGGTCAGCGTGTGCCCGGTCTCCAGCAGCCGCCGGGCCATGCCGCCGCCCATGTTGCCGAGGCCGATGAACGCCAACTGACGCTCTGTCATGGTGAGTTCTCTTCTCTTGTGGTCGCTGGGCGGGTGGCCGAGGAGGGGGACGCGCACGCCGTGTGCTCAGTACGCGGCGTCCACCTGGTACACGGCGAACGGGACGCCGGTGCGGGTGTCGCGGAAGGGCCGCAGCGGGGCGGTGTCCTGGCGGTGGCCGGAGCCGGCCTCCCAGGTGCGGAAGGCCTCCAGGGACTCCCAGCGGCTCATCACGGCGAGCGCGGTGGGGTCGGCGGGGCTGCGCAGCAGCTCGTTGCCGAGCATGCCGGGCACCCCCGCCAAGCGCTCGCTGACCCGGTGGTAGGCCTCGCGGACGGCGGTGAGCTGCGCGTCGTCGTAGGCGGCCTGGTAGACCACCACCCGGACCTCGCCGCCGCGCTCACCGGGCATGGGCGGCCGCCCTGCCGTCGATGCCGTGCAGCACCTCCATGACGTGGAAGGTGCCGCCCTTGCGGTACGGGTGCAGGGTGGCCCGGTGCTCCAGGTGGGCCGGGCTGTCCTCGAACTCGCGGAAGCGCGGCTCGTCCACCCAGTCGCTGACGATGACGTACGTGCTGCCGGGGCCGTCCTCGCGGGCCAGCGACTGGCCGAGGTTCGCGGGGTGGCCGGTGACCGCCTCGGTGCCGGCGAGCCACGCCTGCTCGAAGTCGGCTTCCTTGCCCGGCTCGATCTCCATGCGGAGCATCACGCGGAAGGTCATCAGGAGATCCCCCCGTCGACGCCGATGGTGTTGCCGGTGACGTACCGGGACAGGTCGCTGGCCAGCCACAGCACGGCGCCCGCCACCTCGTCGGGGGTGCCGAGCCGGCCGAGGGCGGTCTTGGCGCCGTACCGCTCGGACATCAGCTTCTGCTGCTCGGCGGGCATGGCGTGGAAGTTCTCGGTCTCGATGACGCCGAGCGCGAGCATGTTGAAGCGGATGCCCTGCGGGCCGAACTCCTTGGCCAGGGAGCGGTTCAGGCCGGCCAGGGCCGCCTTGGTCATGGTGTAGTGGGCGCGCAGCGGGATGCCTGCCTCCACGGCGCGCGAGCCGATCGACACCACCGAGGAGCCGGCGCCGAGCAGCGGCAGCGCGTGCTGGATGACGAGGTGGGCGCCGGTGACGTTGGTGGCGAGGACGCGCTGCCACTCCTCCAGCGGCAGCTCGGCGTACGGGATGTGGCTGATCGCGCCGGCGTTGTTGACGAGCAGGTCGAGGCGGTCGCCGTGTATCTCGCGGACCTGGGCGAGCAGGCCGGCGATCTCTTCCGGCTTCGACAGGTCGGCGCGCAGCACGTGGTGGTCGCCGCCGGTCTCCTTCAGCTCCCGCTCCAGGGAGGCGACGTACTCGCTGTCGCGCTGGTAGCAGGTGACGACGTCGACGCCGGCGTTGGCGAGTGCCAGGACGACGCCCCGGCCGACACCGCGGGTGCCGCCGGTGACCAGGGCCTTCTTGCCCTTGAGGCCGAGATCCATGGGTTCCTCCGAAAGGTGAGGGAAGGTCAGAGCAGGAAGCCGAGCGCGGCGCAGTTGGCGACGAGCGCGACGATGGTGAGCACGCTGCGGCGGCGGTTCCAGGCGCCCCAGGAGCCGCGGGGGTCCTGGAAGTCCGCCGGCAGGTGCTCGGGGTCGATGGTGCGCATCGTGCGGTTGACGGGCGCGTTCTTGGTGACTGAGATCAGCGCGGTGGCCGTGGCGAGCACGCCCGCCACGGCGAACAGGGTCCGCGCGGAGGTGTTGTCGGCGCCCACCGCCAGCGCCGCGTCCAGGGCGACGGTGCCGACCAGGCAGATCGGCATGGCCGGGTCGTAGCGCTGGCCGAAGAAGGCGTGGGCGTGCACGTAGCGGTCGGTGGGCAGCGAGGCGAGGTAGGGGAAGCCGCCGAGCTGGGTGCCGAACAGGACGCCGGCGGCGAGCCCGTTGAGCAGCAGCAGGAGGGGGGCGAGAACGTTCAGCACGGGGGCTCCCTCAGCGGACCAGGGCCCGCGCCGCGGCCTCGACGCGCTGCTTGATGAGCTTCATCTGCACCTTGGTGTTGATGTCGAGGTGCTCGGTCATCGCGCTGTCGGTGGCGGGGGCCTCGGGCTTCATGTGGAAGTCCTGCACCCAGCGCATGCGCACACCGCCGCCGGGCTCCTCGGTGTACTCCCAGAAGATGTGCATGAACTCGAACGGGCCGGTCTCCACGCGGTCGGCGCGCACCGTGCGGGTGGCCGGGTCGCCGGTCCGCCTCGACACCCAGCTCCAGACGTTGCCGTCCTCGTCGGGGTGCATGGTGAGGCGGAAGACGACGGTGTCGCCGTCGCGCTCCAGCACCTCGGCGGAGGCGTACTCGCTGAACAGGTTGGGCCAGTTGGGGACGTCGTTGGTGATCTCCCATACGACGTCCATGGGGGCGTCGATGACGATGTGGTTGTCGGTGTGTCCAGCCATCACGAACTCCGTGGGTCGTCTTGCGGAAGGAAGGGGTCAGCGGCCGAGCACCAGGGCGGAGGTGAAGCCGCCGTGTCCGCGCGCCAGGACCAGTGCGTGACGCAGCGGCAGTTCCTGCGGGGCACCGGTGACCAGGTCGATGTCCAGGCCGGGGGCGAGGTCGCGGACGTGTGCGGTGTGCGGGATCACGCCCTCGCGCAGGGCGAGCAGGGCGGTGGCCACGTCGAGCGGGGCGCCGCCGCCGTAGAGCCGGCCGGTGAGCGTCTTCGGCGCGGTGACCGGGACGCCGCGCGGGCCGAAGACGGCCGTGATGGCGTCCGCCTCGTCGCGGTCGTCGGCCGCGACACCGGCGGCGTCGGCGAAGACGACGTCGATGCCGGCGGGGGTGAGCCCGGCGTCGGCGAGGGCCGCCTCGGCGGTACGGCGCAGGGCGCGCGGCCGGCCGGAGCCGGGGGCCGGGTCGAAGCCGGCGGCGTAGCCGAGGACCCGGCCGTAGCCGGCGCCCGCGCCGCGCTCGGCGGCGGCCTCGGCGCTCTCCAGCACGAGGATGGCGCCGCCCTCGCCGGGCAGGTGGCCGCAGGCGTCGGCGTCGAAGGGCAGGTAGGCCCGCTCCGGGTCGTCGACGGTGGACAGCCGGCCGGTGCTGAGCTGGGCGGTGAGGCCGTACGGGCACAGCGAGGCGTCGGTGCCGCCGGTGACGACCAGCTTCGAGCCGCGCCGCACCAGGCGCCGTGCCTGGCCGATGGCGTCGAGGCCGCCGGCCTGCTCGCAGGCCAGCACGCCGCACGGGCCGCGCATCTTGTGCCGGATGGAGAGCTGGCCGGTGGTGGCCGCGTAGAACCAGGCGATGGACTGGTAGGCGCCCACCCAGCTCGGGTCGTTGCGGTAGAGCGCGGTCATCTCCTTCTGGCCGAACTCGGTGCCGCCGGAGGACGAGGAGGTGACGACCGCCATCTCGTACTCGGGTACGGCGGTGAGGTCGGCGCCGGAGTCGGCGAGGGCGGCCTCACCGGCGGCCAGCGCCAGGTGCGTCCAGTGGTCGGTCTGGGCGATCAGCCGGCCCGGCACGCTGTCGGCGGCGGCGAAGCCCGGCACCTGCCCGGCGTGGCGCACCGGGTACGGGGACGGGTCGAAGCGCTGGATGCGGCCGATGCCGGACTTGCCGGCCAGCACCGACGACCAGTGGGCGTCGACGCCGATGCCGGTGGGCGCGCAGATGCCGAGGCCGGTGATGACGGGCGCCGTCGAGCTGCTCATGGTGGTCACTCCCCCCGTCCCGCGGCGGCCGCGGCGGTGCCGGGCCGGGCGAGGACCATCGCGCTCTGGAAGCCGCCGAAGCCGCTGCCCACGGTCAGGACGGCGTCCATGGCGTGCTCGCGTGCGGTGACCGGCACGTAGTCCAGGTCGCAGAGCGGGTCCTTGGTCTTCAGGTTGGCGGTGGGCGGCACGACCTGGCGGTCCAGCGCGAGCGCGCAGGCGGCGACCTCGATGGAGCCGATCGCGCCCAGCGAGTGGCCGACCATCGACTTGATGGAGCTGACCGGGATGTCGTAGGCGTGCTGCCCGAGGCTGCGCTTGAACGCGGCCGTCTCGTGGCGGTCGTTCTGCTTGGTGCCCGAGCCGTGCGCGTTGATGTAGTCGACGGCGGTCGGGTCCAGCCTCGCCTGGTCCAGGGCGACCCCGATGGCCTGGGCCATCTCGCGGCCGTCCGGTTTCAGGCCGGTCATGTGGTATGCGTTGCTGCGGCCGGCGAAGCCGGCGATCTCGGCGTAGATCCTGGCGCCGCGGGCCAGGGCCGCTTCCCGTTCCTCGATGACCATGACCGCGGCGCCCTCGCCGAGCACGAACCCGTCGCGCTCCCCGTCGAAGGGCCGGGAGGCGTGCTCGGGGTCGGCGTTGTTCGGCGTGGTCGCCTTGATCGCGTCGAAGCAGGCGGAGGTGATCGGGGAGATGGGGGCGTCGGTGGCACCGGCGACGACGACGTCGGCGGTGCCCTCCTCGATGAGCTGCACCGCGTGCCCGACGGAGTCCAGGCCGGACGTGCAGCCGGTGGAGATCAGCGCGACCGGGCCCTCGGCGCCGGTCTCCCAGGCGACCTCCACGGCGAGGGTGGACGGCACCATGTAGCCGTACAGGTGCGGTACGCCGTACTCGTGGTCGACGAGCCACTTCCTGCCGCTGTCGGAGAGGACGACGTACTCCTCCTCCAGGCCCATCGTGCAGCCGACCGCGCTGCCCAGGGAGACACCGATCCGCTCGGGGGCCAGGGTGTTCAGCTCCAGGCCGCTGTCCGCGACCGCCTCGCGGGCGGAGACGACGGCGAACTGGGCGGCCCGGTCCATGCGCCGGATCTGCCGGGTGGTCAGGCCGGCCGCGGCCGGGTCGAAGTCCACCTCGGCGGCGACCTGCGAACGGAACGCGGCCGGGTCGAACAGCGAGATGCGCCGGGTCGCGGTGCGGCCCGCGGACAGCGTCCCCCAGAAGGCCTCGCGGCCCACCCCGCCCGGCACCACGGCACCGATGCCGGTGATGACGGCGCGTCGGGTCACCGGGCACCGCCGACGTCGGGGTTGGCCTGCTCGGGGCGCTGCGCCTGCTCGGTGTCGACGTGGCCGAGTTCGGGGCGCGGCGCGAGCGGCGACAGGTGGAAGGCGCAGCGGGCGGTGGTCTCGCCGGTGTTGACGAGGCGGTGGCGCACGCCGATCGGGACGAGCAGGGAGTCGCCCGCGCCGAGGACGACGACGTCCCGGCCGTCCAGGGTCATCTCCAGGCGGCCGTCGACGACGTGGATGAACTCCTCGGAGTACGGGTGGTAGTGCTCGGTGACCCAGTCGCCGGGCTCCAGGGTCATCGTGCCGCCGAAGCCGGAGCAGCAGCCGACGGTCTTGGGGCTGAGGGTGACGCGGATGTCGCCGCCGCGCTTGGTGTTGGCCTCGACCTCGTCGGCGGCCACCTTCACGGTGCGGGTGATGGCGGTGGTCACTGGATCCGCCCTCCGTCCTTGGTCCAGATGTAGAACGGCTCGGCCATGGCGTCCTTGGGCTCCTGCCAGTTCGGGTCGTAGGGCTCCACGCACTTGGCGAGCCGGGTGTTGATGTCGTCGTAGAGGGGGTGGCTGCGGGCCCGGTACAGGTTGGGGCCGATGTCCTGCTCGGCCTCGACGAGGTGGAAGTACAGGCCGTGGAACTTGAAGAGGGTGCGGCGGTCGACGCCGACCATGTGGGGCAGGTCGGTGGAGTCGGACTCCTCGAAGATGCGGGCGATGTCGTCCGTCTTGTCCGGCCGGAGCTTGGCGACGATCAGGGTGCGGTGCACTGGTCCCTCCCAACGGTTCGGTGGTCGCAGGGAAGGTCGCACCGCGGTCTGGAGAGGCGCTCGAACTCCCCTCCAGTGAGGGGGCTTCGAGCGGTGCGCGAGGCGCGGTGGGTTGGCTGACCGTGAGAAACGTCTGTCACTTGCAGAAGGGGCGTCGAGCACATGCCGTTCGCAGCCATCACGTACGACATCAAGCCGGGGCACGAGAGGGAACTCACCGAGATCTTCGGCTCGTTCCGCCGGGTCAAGGGCAGCCGCGTCGAGGACCCCTCCGGGCAGGAGGCCGGCACGATCCTGGCCACGGCGGTCTTCCTGCGCGACGACACGCTGGTACGGGTCATCGAGTACACCGGCGACCTGGAGGCCGTGGCCCGCCACATGGCGATGCAGCCGGGCGTCCGCGAGGTCGAGCGGAAACTGAAGCCGTACCTGACCAGGCCCCGCGACACGGACACGGTCGAGGGCTTCGTCGCCACGTTCAAGCGCAGCCTGCTGAACACGGTGGCGCAGATCTCGATCCGGGACGTCCCGCAGCCGGCGGCGTAAAGGGCCCCACGGGCGGTCCGCCGGCCCGGACCCACCCGGCACCACCAGCACCCACCGCACGAGAGATCCGCGCCGCCCCCCGGCGAACGCCCACACGGACGCCCGCCGGGGGGCGGGGCAGTGCGGGGACCGCACACCCGGGGCACCGTCACGACCTCGTCGGGAGCCCAGTGGGCGGTGGTGCGTGGCGCGGGCCCCCGCCGGTGTGCGTGCGCGCGTGAGGGCGCGGGGGACGGTCACGGTCGACCGTCCCCCGCGCCCTCACGCGCAGCGCCCCGCACCCTCAGCCGGGATGACCCGCGCTCACATCGACGTCACCGCCGCCGCCGTGACCGCGAGTGCCAGGACCGACAGGGCCGTGCGCAGGTGGTGGAAGCGGCGCCACAGCGGGCGTGGGTCCTGCCAGTCCGCAGGGATGACGGACGGGTCGGTGATCGCCTTGACGCGCCGGTTGATCGGCACGTTGCACAGGTGGGACACCCCGGACACGCCCAGCATCAGCACCGCCGCCACCACGAACAGCGTCCGCGCGGTGCCGCCGGCGATCACCGCCAGCACCACGTCGACCAGCGTGCTGCTCAGCACGATGACCGGCATCGTGGGGTCCCAGTTCCGGCCGAGCAGCTGGTGCGCGTACACGTAGGTGCCGGTCTCCATCGCGAACAGCGCGGGCAGCACGCTCAGCGCGACGGCGAACAGCACTCCGGCGGTGACACCGCTGCCGAGCAGGGCCGCGACGGCCAGCACCTCGGTCATGACGCCGCGGCCCCCGCGGGGTGGGTGTCCACGGTCAGCTGCGCGACCGTGCGCATGGTGGCGTTGCGGAAGTACTCCGCGAACGCCTGCGGCGAGGTCGTGTCGCGCGGCTCGGCGAGGTACGGCCCGAGCTCGTCCTCCGCCGTGTGCACGCCCTGCTGCCGGGCCATGTGCCGGCCGACGGCCGCGAAGTCGCCCTCGTAGTGGATGACACGGACGACCACGTCGTCCTTCAGGAACACCGCCGTACCCAGGAGCCGGCCGGCCTGATCGCCGTCCTCGCCGGTGAAGACCGGGGTGTCGACCCGCTTGAACTTGGCGAAGATCTCCGCGATCTCCTCCTCGAACCCGGGCTTGACCCGGTAGGTGATGGCTGCGTACGGCATCAGATTCCTCCGTCGACTTCGATGGTCGTGCCGGTGACATAGGCGGCCGACGCCCCGGCGAGATACAGCACGGCGCCCGCCACGTCCTCGGGGCGGCCGAGCCGCCCGAGCGCGGTGAGGCCGGCGAGCTTGGCGGCCAGCTGCGGTGGCAGCCCGGCCCCCGGCTCCGTCTCGGTCACGCCGGGCGCGACCAGGTTGACCCGGACGCCCCGGGGCCCCAGCTCCTTGGCGAGCGCCCGGGTGAACCCGACCAGGGCGGCCTTGGAGGTGGTGTAGTGCACGCCGAGGGGCCGCCCGCGCAGCGCCACGGAGGCGCCGATGTTCACCACGGACGCGCCCTCGGCCAGCACGCCGAGCAGCGACTGGGTGACCAGGTAGACGGATGTGGTGTTGTGGTCGAGCACCCGCCGCCACTCGGCGTCGGACAGCGCGTCGAACGGCGTGTGCCCGTCGACGCCGAGATTGTTGACCAGGACGTCGAGGCCGCCCTCGCCGAACCGGCCGGTGACCGCCCGGGCGAGCGTCTCGGCGCCCACCCGGGTGGTCAGGTCGGCCTGCACGGCGTCGAAGTCGGCCCCGAGCGCCTCCAGTTCGGCGGCGAGCGCCTTGGCCGCCTCGCCGTCATGGCCGTAGGAGACGACGAGCCGGGCGCCGGCCCGGGCGAAGGCGAGTGCCGTCGCCCGGCCGATGCCCTTGGTCCCGCCGGTGACCAGGACCCGCTGTGCCGCCGCGGCAGCGGTCACCGGACCGCCCCGGCGCGCGGCGCGACACTGATCATCTGCAGCAGCATCCGCGGGGTCTCGGCCTCGCCGACGGCGTCGTCGTCCAGCACGATGCCGTACCGGCGGTTGATCACGCTCGTCACCTGCAGCAGGGCGAGGGAGTCGTAGCCGAACTCCAGGAACGGGGTGTCGAGGGCCTCCTCGCCCTCCAGTGCCATGCCCTCCTCCGGGGCACCGACGCATTCGAGCAGCAGCTCACCGAGTTCGGACAGGGTCATGTCGCTCACGATGCTTCCTCTCAACTTCCTTGACGGGTCAGTGGGCCCGCGCCAGCAGGGGTCCGGTGGAACGCGCCGCGGTGTCCAGTTCGAGCTGCGGCGAGGAGTCGAGCACCGCGCGGTGCAGATGCTCGACGCTGGGCGAGGGGTCGAGTCCGAGGCTCTGGTTCAGGCAGCGGCGCAGCTGCCGGTAGACCACCAGGGCGTCGCTGCGGCGTCCCACCCGGTACAGCGCGAGCATCAGCTGCTCGTGCATGGCCTCGTGCAGGGGGTGCCGGGCGGCGAGCCCGGAGAGCTCGCCGATGAGTTCATGGTGGCGGCCCAGCCTCAGGTCCGCCTCGATCCGGCGCTGAAGGACGCTCATCCGCGACTCGTCGAGCCGGGTGGCCTCCACTTCCAGCAGCGGCCCGCACTGCACGTCGGCGAGCGCGCGGCCGTGCCACAGCGACAGCGCCCGGCAGAAGTACGAGGACGCCTCGGCCCAGTCGCCGTGGTCCAGGGCGCGGTGCCCGGCCAGGGACAGGGCGTCGAACTCGTGGGCGTCCAGCAGTCCGCCGTGCACGTCGAGCCGGTAGCCGCCGGGCTCGGTGACGAGGACGCTCTTGGCGCCGTTGGGCAGGCAGGCGCCGTCGTCGTCGAACGTGGCCGCGATCGCGTTGCGTATCTGCAGCACGTACGTCTGCAGGGTGGTCTGCACACTGCGCGGAGGGTTCTCGCCCCAGACCTCCTCCACCAGCGAGGACACCGAGACGACCTGGCCGGCCTGGAGGGCGAGCAGGGCGAAGACCTTGCGCGGTTTGACGGCGGTGAGGTGCACGGGCACCCCGGTCAGGGTGGCCCTGAAAGGGCCGAGCACGCTGATGTCCATGCGCGTGGATCTCCTTCGGGTTGCGGGATCAGCCGGCCTGGTACGGCGTCACGTCGGACGTCGCCGCCTCGCAGCGCAGCGCCTCGCCGACGGCGCGGGGCAGCTCCCGGCCGCGGACGAAGAAGTGCGTGCCAAGGACGGTCCGGAAGGTGAAACGGGCCGTGGTGCAGTGCTCCCAGCTGCGGACCTCCGCCGGGGAGACCAGCGGATCGACCTCCGAGGCGTAGGCGGCCAGGGAGCACGGCAGCGGGGTCATGGGTGCGGAGCGCAGGCTCTGCGCGAGGAACAGGTCGGCGCGCAGGGTGGCGAGGGTGCCGTGCAGCCAGCTGAGCCGGCTGCGCAGGGGTGCGGGGATGCTCTCGTGTCCGCCGAGGGAGGCGATCAGCTCCTCGTCGGGCAGTTCGGGCCGCAGCAGCGCGTCCACCAGCGGCGAGGGCAGCTGCGGCGCCGAGCACGCGCCGACCGCCAGCAGCTCCGGCGGCCGCTGCCCGGTGCGCACACGGTGCTCGGCGAACCGGTACGCGGCCAGGGCGCCCATGCTGTGCCCGTAGAAGGCGTACGGCTCGTCCAGCAGGCTGCCGAGATCGGCGTCGAGTTCCTCGACCAGCCGGGCGCCGTCGGTGACCCGGGGGTCCTTGCGACGGGTCTCCCGGCCCGGCAGCCGCACCGGCAGGACGGAGATTCCCGGACCGACGCGCTGTCGCCATCCGGCGAAGCTCATGGCGCCCCCGCCGGCGTGGTGGAAGCAGAACAGCCGGATGCCGTTTTCGCCGGTCAGCGGCCGGACCGCAAGGTAGCGCTGCACCCGAATCCCCCTTCGCTCCGCATCTTTTCGGTCAGATGCGCGATCCGAGCGTCACCGCAGGGGCTCGCTCTCAGCTCAACTTGTGCTGGAGCGCGGGTCGGGGAGCGGCGGGAGCAGCGGGAGCGTGCCGCCCGCCTGGTCGCGGTCGCCGAATCCGGCGTCGTAGACGGCGGCGCTGACGGTGTAGGCGTCCTCGACCAGCCAGCTGTGGAAGGACCACTCCTGTCCGGTGCCGGGCGTGCCGTCGGGCCGCAGCATGCGCATGCGCGTGTCGCGGGGCCCGAAGCCGAACTCGGTGAAACGGAACCGCAGTCCCTGCCCGATCGCCTTGCTGTAGGCCTCCTTCAGCGTCCACAGCCGTACCAGCTCCCGGTTGCGTCGCTCCTCGGGCACCCCTCGCAGCGCCTCCAGCTCGTGCGGCGTGCACACCCGCAGCTCCGTCCCCAGCTCGAGCATGCGCCGGTCGGCGGGCTCGGTGTCCACACCGAGCCGCCCGAACCGGGTCAGCCCGACCACCAGCAGCCCGTCGGTGTGACTCAGGCTGACGCCGAGCTGGTCGATCCCGCGCAGATACGGCCGCCCGCCCGGCTTGTACGCCAGCTCCAGCTCACGGGCCGACGTGCCGAGCACGGCGGCGGCCGCCGACTTCAGCAGCAGCCGCGAGGCGACGAACCGGTCCCGGTTGCGCGAGGCCGGCATCCGCGCGAGCCGCCGGTGATCGAAGCCCAGGTCCTCCAGGAGCCGGGGTTCTTCCAGATCCTTCGGCAACCAGTCGTCGACGTCGGCGTACACGACACAGGAGCCGAGAAGGCCCACGGCACGGCGTACGTCCTCCCAGGGGTGAGAGGGCCCACGATGCCGCAGGGGCCGCAGGGCGGATCGCATAGGGGGTACCTCCTGCACAAGGGGACGGTGGACGCCCCGAAGCGGGCGGGGCTGTGCCGGTATGCGGCGTCACCGCCCGATCGCCGTCGCGTAAAGGTCGTAACTGCGCGCGTCCTCGAACCGGTGCAGCACTTCCGCCAGCATCCGGTCCGCCGCGCCGTCGGACACACGAACTCCCCGCTCGAGCCGCGCGGCGACCCGTGCGAGCGCCACCCCGATCCACGCGGGGTCCGCGAGAAACCCGCCCGCCGGCCGCTCCCGCCACACCCCGAGACACGCCGCCCCCGCGACGAGCAGCGCATAGCGATCGGCCAGGGCATACGCGCGCGGGCTGACGTACTTCCCGGCGGGCCGGGCGGCAAGCTCCTCGCACCCCTCCCGCAGCACCCGCAGCTGGGAGACGAGCACGGCCGCCGCCGGTGCCGCCGCGCCGCCGGCACACCGCGCCGACTCCTGAAGGGAACCGATCAGCGAGTCCCGTGCGCAGCCGTCCGCGTCGTCCGCCACCCTGCACGGCGGCAGCCCGGCGCCGAACGGCCGGAACACCGCGGCGAGTTCGCCGTCGTCCGCCGCCCCGCCCAGCGAGGGCAGCCGCAGCATCTGGGAGACGAGCACGGCCCGCGAGGCCGACGCCCCGGCGCTGCCGAGCCCGATCATCGGCAGGTCCCGTGCCGTCTTGTGGAAGATGCCGTACGCCCCGCCGGTCGCGTACGCCTCCGCGCCGAGCACGATCGACAGGTCGTCCATCGTCTCGGTGAGGATCGTCGGCAGCAGGTACTTCGCCACCGCGCCGAGCGTCCGGCACTCCCGCGGCAGCAGATGCACCGCCCGGGTGGCGACGAGCGAGAGGCAGTCGCACACCAGCAGGTCGGCGAAGGCGTTCACCAGGGCGGTGCGGGTGCGCGCGGAGTGCAGGGAGGCGGGGCTGCGCAGCCGGTGCGAGCGGGCGAAGGCGGTGGTGGTGCGCAGCGCGGTGTCGGCGCAGCCCAGCGCCATGGACAGACCGGCGCTGCGGGTGAGCGGGAAGACGTGTTCGGCCAGGCGTGTGCCGTCACCCACCGCGGAGAGAAGCCGCCCGGCGTCCAGGCGGTGGTCGTCGAAGGCCACGCCCTGGATGACGCAGCCGCGCACGCCGACGGTCCGCCGGCGCGGCAGCAGCGTCATCCCCGAGCCGGCGGTGTGCGCGGGGCCCGGCGTGAGGAAGGCGCTCGGGCCGCGCGGGGTGTCGGCGAACAGCACGAGCGCGTCGGCGCGGGCGGCGTTGTTGACGGCCTCCTTGCGTCCGCTGAGCCGGTGGCCTTCGCCGTCCGGCACCGCGGTGAGCCGGTTGCGCAGGAAGTCGTTGCCCTGGGGCGGTTCGGGATAGCCGCAGGCCATCCGGCCGCCGGCGAGCAGCAGGTCGGCGGTGGCCCGGCGCTGCTCCTCGCTGCCGCCCGCCCACACCACCACGGAGGACAGGTACGAGGTCCAGCCGTAGCCGAGGCCGAGTGCGGCGTCACGCCGGAACACCGCGCGCAGCACCCGGCCCAGTACGTCGAGGCGGTCGAGCCGGCCGCCGAGTCGCCGGGGCACGAACTCGGCGTTCAGCGAGAAGGCGTCGAGCAGCCGCTCGGCGGCCGGCAGCAGCCGCTGCTGTTCGTCGGCGGCGAGGAGCTGCTGGGAGCCGAGCGGGTTGCCCGGGTCGTCGAGGTCTCCGAGGTCGTGTTCGAGCCGGGCGATGCGTTCCTGCACGGCGGCTTCCGAGGAGTCCGCCGTGTTCACCGCGGTGGTCATGACCTGTCTCCGTCCTCGTCCGGCCCCCCGCGGGGCCCTGCCCGACCGCCACGGCTCAAGACGCGCTCAAGGTCGTCCGGCCAGACTCGTTCACATCGCTCGCGCCGTGCCGGGCCACGGAGGTCAGGTGCGTCACCGGAACCTCCGGCGGCGCCGGCGCCATCGGCCAGGCGAGCGGTTGGCCGTCGTTGCGGTAGGCCTGCCAGAGCGGGTTCTGGTCGGCGGGCAGCCACATGGCGCCGTAGACCACGAGGCAGTTCCAGATCGGCCGCAGCAGCCGCTCGAGTACGACTCGGGCGACCGTGCTGCCGCTCCTTGCTGTTGCGGGCATGTCGTGCCGTCCCTTCTGAGGTGGGAAGAGCCACGATCCCCGGAGCGGCTCGGCCTCTCCTCGAGGAACTCTCGTGCGTGGCGCGCGCGGTGGTGTGCTCGAGTGCGGCTCGAGCGGGGTGTGGTCGGATGTCGGGGCGAGTGCAGTGCCGAGGCACAGAAGGGGGGCCGGACGGTGTATCAGTGCGAGCACGAACTGACGGTCGTCGAACGCTTCACGGCCACGTCGGCCCCGGCGGCGTTCGACAGCGAACTCCTCGAGTACGCCCGCTACCGGGAGTCCCGCAAGGGGTTCGTCTCCCGGGTGACGGCGGCGCTGACCGGGCGGCCCGGCGGATATGTGCACCTGGAGCAGTGGACGGGGCTGGACAGTCTGCTGCGGGTGGTGCACCAGGACACGGCCGCCCTGTCCGGTGCGCACGGGCTGGCGGCGACGTTGCGGACGGAGTCCCATCTGCTGGTCAGCGTGGGGCGGATGGTGTCGTCCGGCACCCCGGCCGAGGCCGCGCTGCTGGTGCTGGTGCGGGCCCGGGTGACGGACGACCCGGAGCGGTTCGAGATGGACTTCGGCGCGCTGGTCGGCCAGTGCGTGGGCGAGGAGACGTTCGGCGGCAGCGATCTGCTGCGCTCGGTGACCGACGCCTACGCCTACACCGGTGTGATGTGGTGGCAGGACGCCGCGGCCTGTGAGCGGGTGCGCAGCGGCGCCGCCTACCGGGACCGCCGCGAGCGCCTGACGGCCACGGCGACGGTCGTGGAGGAGACGGCCCGCCCGTTGTCGCCCGTCTGAGCCGTCGCGGCCGCCCGTGTCCGGCGCGAGTCCCTCTCGAGGGGACGCCCGCAGCATCGGCCGTATGGACGAGCCCATGGAACCCATCGAACCGAGGGAAGCCGCCGTCGTGCAGCCGGCGTTCGCCGTCGTCCGCGGGCGGCCGGACGCCTACGAACTGGCGGCGCTGACCGCCGTGCTGCTCGCCCGTTTGCGGGCGCGGGAGGACGGCGCCGGCGGCGAGGAGGACGGCGCGCTGCGGGCCCCCTGGGACCGGCCGCGCCGCGCCCGGCCGCAGACCGGCTGGACGGGGCGGCGCTGAGCCGACGCGCACCGGCCGACGCACAACCGGTGCCCCCGAGTACGGGTCAAGCGCCCTTCAAGAGGCTGCACATACCGTGCTGTACCGGGCGAACCAGGCGTCGAAACGGGGGACGCCGAGCGCCCGTACGACTCGCAGGGGGTCCACATTGAACGGCTACCGCACCTTCACCGAAGTGATCATGGACAGAGCCGCGCGGACACCGGAGCGCGCCGCGCTGCTCCTGCTGCCGGACAGCGACGAACGCGGCCGCCCCGCCCCGGTCTCCTACCGCGCGCTCGACGCCCAGGCCCGCCGTCTCGCCGCCCGGCTGTGCGCCGACGGCGCCACCGGGGAGCCGGTGCTGCTCCTGCACGCCTCCCGCAGCCAGTTCGCCGTGTCCTTCCTGGCCTGCCTGTACGCGGGTGCCATCGCCGTACCGGTGGCGCCGTACGGCGGCCGCAGCCACCACGAGGAGCGGGTGGCCGGCGTCGTCCGGCAGACCTCGCCGCGGGCCGCGCTCACCGACGCCGCGCTCGCCCCGGACGTCTCGCGCCTGCTGGCCCGGCACGGCCACGGCTCGCTCCCCTGCCTGGCCGCCGACGCGGTGTCCGGCCCCTCGGACGCGCCGCTGCCCGAGCCGGGCCCGGACACGGTGGCCTACCTGCAGTTCTCCTCCGGCTCCACCGGCGATCCGCGCGGTGTGACGGTCACCCACGCCAATGTGCTCGCCAACCAGGAGGCCCTGACGGCCCTGCTGGGCACGGGGCCCGACTCCCGGATCGGCGGCTGGCTGCCCTTCCACCACGACATGGGCCTGGTCGGCCAGTTGCTGCACCCGCTGTGGCTCGGCGCGACCTCCGTCGTGCTGTCACCGGAGTCCTTCGTGCGGCGGCCGGTGCGCTGGCTCCAGGCCATCGACCGGTACGGCATCGAGGTCAGCGGTGCGCCGGACTTCGCCTACGACCTGTGCGCGCGGCGGGTCACCGACGAGGAGCTGGACGGGCTCGACCTGTCCGGCTGGCGGGTCGCGGTCTCCGGCGGGGAGCCGGTGCGCGCCGAGACCGTCCGGGCCTTCACCGAACGGTTCGCGCGTGCGGGCCTGCGCGCGCAGGCGATGCACCCGGCCTACGGCCTGGCCGAGGCGACGCTGCTGGTCTGCGGCGGCCCGGCCGCCGGGGGCGAGCGGACGGTCGACGCCGACACACTGCAGCAGGGCCGGCTGCGCGAGCCGCGGCCCGGCAGGCCGGCGCACACGCTGGTGCCGTGCGGCACGGTGGACGCGGCGGCGGGCCGGATACGGGTCGTCGACCCGGAGACCCGCGAGGTCGTGCCGGACGGCGGGGTCGGGGAGATCTGGGTGAGCGGACCGGGCGTCGCCCCCGGCTACTGGCGTGACCCCGCGGCGACCGCGGAACGCTTCGGGGCCGCGACGGCCGACGGCCAGGGCGGGATGCTGCGCACCGGTGACCTGGGCGTGGTGGACGGCGGCCGGCTCTACGTCACCGGCCGGCTGAAGGACGTGATCGTGGTCGCGGGCCGCAATCTGTATCCGCAGGACCTGGAGCGCACCGTGCAGCGGGTCAGCTCGCTGTTCGGCACCGGCTCGGCGTTCTCGGTGCCCGGCGAGCGCGAACGGGTGGTCGTGGTGCAGGAGTTGCGCACCCACCAGCGCTACTCCCTCGATCTCGAGGAGCTGGTGACGGACGTACGGCGGCGCCTGACCGAGGAGTTCGAGGTGACGGTTGCCGGTGTGCTGCTGGTCCGCCCCGGCACGGTCCGCCGCACCACCAGCGGAAAGGTCGAACGGGTCGCGATGCGCCGGCTGTTCCTGAACGGCGGCCTGCGCCCCCTGCACCAGTACGTCGCCGACGATCTGGCACCGGCGGCAGGCCGGCTCCGCCAGAGCGTGGCCGGCGGGATCGGGGCGTAGGGAGGCGTCCGCGCCGGGCCGGTGCGGGCGAGCGGGGCCCGTACGTGCAGCCGCGAGGCGGTACGGACCCCGCGTCCACGACAGACACCGCCGGGCGGGACCGGCGGGCGATGGGCCGGCGGACCACCGGCAGGGAAACCGACGGAAGGGGAGGACGTGAGCGACACGGCACCGGGCGGGCCCGACGAGGGGGGCTTCGCCGCCTGGCTCACCGACCGGATCGGCGGGTACGCCCGGCGGGAGGTCGGCGAGGACGAGGACCTGTCCGACTGGGGGGTCGACTCGGTGGCGCTGCTCAACCTCTTCGGGGACATCGAGGCGGAGTTCGGTCCGCTGTTCGACCCCGCGGACATCTGGGCCCACCCGACCATCCGCGACCTCGCCCACTATCTGGCGATGCGCTGCGGCATGCACCGGCACTCCGGGCGGGTCCGGGCGGTGTTCGTGTTCACCGGGCAGGGCTGCCAGCACCCCGGCATGACGGCCGGGCTGCACCGGGAGCTGTCCGCCTACCGCCGCCATCTCGCCGAGGCCGATGAGGCGATCGCCCCGTACCTGGGCCGCTCGGTGCGCGAGCTGATCCTCGGCGACGACCCACGGGTGCACCAGACGGCGCTGACCCAGCCGGCGCTCTTCGCCGTCGGGTACGCCCTGGCGATGACGCTGCTGGAGGAGGAAGGGGTTCGCCCGGTGGCCGTGCTGGGCCACGGCACCGGCGAGCTGGCGGCGGCCGTGATCGCCGGCGCGCTGACGCTGGCGGACGCGGCGCGGCTGGTGTGCCTGCGCGGTGCCTGTATGCAGTACCTGCCCTCCGGCGGCGGGATGATGGCGACGTGCGCCGGCCCCTTCGAGGCGGCCGACGCGGCGGCGGGTGAACCACAGGTGTCCGTCGGCGCGTTCAACGCGGCCCGCGCCACGGTGCTGTCCGGTCCGGTCGAGAGCCTGGAGCGGGTGCGCGAACGCCTCGCCGAGATCGGCATCTCGAGCGTCTTCCTGCAGGTGGCCCACGCCTTCCAGTCGCCGCTGATGGAGCCGGTGGCCGGGCGGTTCGAGGACGCGGCCCGGCATGTGCCGGGCGGGCGCCCCTCGTTGCCGTACTACTCGACGGTGTACGGCCGGGAGTACGGTGAGCCGCTGACCAGCGCCTACTGGACCGCGCAGATCACCGCGCCGGTGCGGTTCTCCGACGCGGCCCGCAGGATGCTGGCGCAGCAGGCGCCCAGCCATGTCGTGGAGATCGGCCCGAAGGCGGTGCTCACCCCGTTCCTGCGGCGGATGGCCGGGGCGCACGGGCCGTCCGTGCTCACGGTGTGCCGCGGCCCGCGCAGCGACGCGGTGGACCTCGCCGGTGTGCTGTCCCAGCTGGACGCAGGCCCGTTGGCGGAGATCTGAGCCGGCCGCCCCTACGGGATCCAGCCGGCCTCCTCGGCGATCCGGATGGCGTCGATCCGGTTGCGGGCGCGGAGCTTGTCCACGATGGCCGTGAGGTAGTTCCGTACCGTGCCCTGGGTCAGATAGAGATGGTCCGCGATCTCGGCGGCGTCGGCGCCGCGGGCGGCGAGCCGCAGCACCTGCGTCTCGCGCGGGGAGAGCGGGTTGTCCGGCGCCTCCCAGGCGCTGAGCGCGAGTTCGGGGTCGATGACCCGCTGGCCGGCCGCGACCGAGCGGACCGCCTGGGCCAGCCGGCTCGGCGGGGAGTCCTTGAGCAGGAAGCCGGAGACCCGCGCGGCCATGGCCCGGCGCAGCGTCCCGGGTCTGCCCAGGCTGGTGAGGATGAGCGTGCGGCACTGCGGTGCCTTCTCGTGCAGATCGGCCGCCGCGGTGAGCCCGTCGACGCCGGGCAGATCGATATCGATGACGGCGACGTCGGGACGGGTCTCGAGCGCCGACGGCACGATGAGGTCCCCGCGCGCCACCGAGGCCACGACCTGGAGATCCGGCTCCAGTTCCAGCAGCGCGACGAGCGCGCCGCGGACCATGTGCACGTCCTCGGCGAGCAGGATTTTGATCAACGGCATTGCTTCCCCCGATATGTCAGTTGCTCAGACCGCGGCTCTGTCCGCTTCCCCGGTCCAGCCGCCCGCGCCCGCCGCGGCGTGCCCGCGCGGCACCAGCGGTTCGGCGTCCTCCTGCTGGGACGGCCTGAGCGGGGCGATCGCCGTCAGCCGGAACCGGTTGCCGGCGACGACGCCGGCGGACATCTCACCGCCGACGGCGGCCAGCCGGGTCCGCAGGTTGCCCAGTCCGCTCCCCCGGCCCGGCGCGTCGGGGCGGTCGGGCGCCGCGACGCCGTCGTTGACGAGGTCCATCCGCACCATGTCCCCCTCGCTGCGGACCTTGATGGTGCACGACTGCACCTTGCTGTGCCTGAGCATATTGGTGACGCCCTCGCGCAGGGCGGTCGCCAGCACGGTGTCCACCAAGGGGTGGAGGCGTCCGCAGTCGATGTCCACCTCGATGCCGACGTCGGCGGCGGCCATCACCTCGACGACCGACTGGGCCTCCGTCTCCAGCGACATCTCCCGGTAGCCGCTGGCCACCAGCCGCACATCGGACAGGGCCTGCCGGGCGACGACGAGCACGGAGGCGATCTCCTCGCGGGCCCGCTCGGGATGGACCGGTACCAGGCGGTGGATCAGTTCGCTCTTGAGCGTGATGGTGGACAGGCTGTAGCCGAGCAGGTCGTGCAGGTCCCGCGCGAAGCGCAGCCGCTCCTGGGTGACCGCCATCCTGGCCATCTCGGCGCGGGTGTCGTGCACTTCGCGCACCAGGTCGGTGAGCCGGGTCAGTCCGTAGATGACCAGACCGGTCAGCGCGGTGGAGACGGCGTAGTAGCCCGTCTCCAGGGGTGTGGCGTGCTCGCCGAGCGACCAGCCGAGGATGAACAGCGGGACCGCGCCGTAGCAGGGCCAGGCGATCCGTCCCGGGAGCATGAGGAGAATCGATCCGGCGAGGGGTCCGGCCATGCTGCCCCAGGCGACGCCCAGCCAGACCAAGGGCCCGAACGTCAGGGCGGCCTGCACGGCGACGACGGCCGCCCGGCGCCGCTCGGACCAGCGGCGCGCCCGGGGCGCGGTGAGCAGGATCTGCACGGTGTAGAGGGCGGCCACGACGGCGGTGCACAGGACCAGTGCGGGCGTGCCCGACACCTCGTTCTGCACGTTCAGCACGGTGACCACCCCGTACCCCGCGAAGACCACCGTGCTGATCCCCTGGGCGAACCGCGGCGCCAGCAGGTCCCTCGCCCCGCTCCTGCTCCTGGCCTGCGCCGGCGCCGCACCGGCCGGACGACTGCTCGCCGTGTCCGGAGGCACTCCCTCCGCCGGGCCCCTGACACGGATGAGATCACTGTCCGAAGTCCAGAAACGGCCCGCCATGTGTCGACTCCTCGCATGGATGTCGGGAGCATGCGTGACGGAACTATAAGCCGACACATGCCCGGTACGGGACCTGTGCAGCGTCTTCACGCGAGCTACAGCAGAAGCGGTACCGGGTTGAGTTCCTCGTACGGCGTGGGGCGGGCGAGTTGGCCGAGACGGACCGGTACCTCGTACAGCCTGCCGGGGGCGAACCTGGCGTAGAAATGCCGTAGTCCCGGTACCAGGACCTTGACCACCGGAATCCCGACGTCCGGCCGGGTCTGGTCCAGTACCAGCAGCTCAAGGCCGTGCGCCGCGACGAGGGCGCGGACGTCCTCGACGTCGGCGAGGAGGTCGTCGTGGCGCAGGTGCGGCCGCCAGCTGCCCGGGGTGCGCGCCGACTGCCCGGTATCGGGCAGCAGATGAGGCTCGTCGGGGACGTGACCGGCCGCGCCGGAGCTCGCGGGGGGCAGCATCTGGACCATTTCGGTCAACGCCCGGCGCAGCGCCAGCCGCGGGTCGAAGTGCGCCCCGAACCCGTAGACGGTGTCCGGCCTGTCCGCGCTGCGGGAGGCCGCCACCACGACCGGGATGCCCAGGTCGGAGGTGAGGTCGAGGGCCCAGACACGGCGGCCCGCCCGGCCCAGGGTCTCGCGCAGGCCGGTCAGCCACGGCTCGTCGAAGGCGTCCAGGTCGAGGCCGGGCCGGCGCAGCCGGTTGTACCACCACAAGGACACCGCGTCCCGTTCGACGAGTTCCAGGAACCCCTGCACCACGGCGTCCTCGGTGCTGCTGCCCGCCGCGTTGCCGTTGGAGTCGGCCCACTGCCCGTCCGCTGCGCCGCCGGGCGCGCTGTCGAAGTACAGCGTGGAGGTGGGCAGCAGCCGCTGGGCGCCGGCGGTGAGCGACCACACCGGGGTCCACTCGGTGGGCCGGTGCGCCTCGAAGGGCGCGCACACGTGGTGGAACGGCGTGTGGGAGGCGTTCCAGCGGCCCCGGTCGGCGTACTGCCGCTCGTGGAACAGCTGGTAGGTGTTGGGGTGGACGGCCGCCTCGCCGAGGCCGGCCAGGGAGTCGGTGACGGTCAGCTCGTCGCCCTGGCGGCTAGCGCAGTAACGTTCCACCGCCTCGCACAGGGCGCTCGCCCGCGCCTCCGTCGCGCTCACCCCCTTGCCCGAGCTGCGCGCGCGCAGCACCCGGTGCATCCCGGCCGTGGAGTGCCCGCGCAGGGCCAGGTTGTGGCCGGAGTCGTAGGCGTGCAGCCCCTCGGGGAGGCCCGCCATGGGCCTGATGTCCGTGACGATGCCGGTGACGGGGCCGATCAGATGGCCGTGCCGCTCGAGCATCTGCCGGGCGGACAGCGCACGGTCGTTGCTGCCCGATCCGGCGGCCTTGGGCCGCGAGAGAAGGACCACCGGCCGCCGGGTCCGCTCGGCGACCAGCGAGGGCTCACCGCAGTCCGGGCACTGCGGGCGCCGGCGCACCGGGTGGTGGGTGGTGCGCAGCGTGAGACTGTCCAGCACGCACACCGCCCCCTGCTCCGGACCCCGCAGCCCGGCAAGCCACTTGGCGGTCTCCAGGACGGCGCTGTGCAGCCCCACGGCCCGTAGCGCGGCCAGCGAGGGCGACGGCCGTACGGCGGCGGCCGGCCCGAGCGCCCGGCGCACCGACAGCTCGCCGCGCCGGTGCTCGCGCAGCCGGTGCGCCAGGCAGGACCAGCACGCGCCGTCGCCGTCCGCTGCGAAGACCGGCCCGGTCCACGGCTCGGCGGCGAACGGGCGGGCCAGCAGCCAGGGACGGCGCGCCGCCCGTAACCGGGCCGCCATCGCGGCGAGTTGCGGCGCGAGGTAGTCCTCGCACAGGACGAGGGCGAAGTCGGCGTCGGCGTCCTCGGCGACCGCGGTGACGCCGGAGGCGCGGCAGGCGGAGCGGGCCGCCTCGATGTCGACGTCCCCGACGCCGATCACCGCCACCGCCCGGGCGCGCACCTCGTCCTCGGCGACGGCCCCGTCCAGGCCGGCGCGGTCCCAGTAGGCCTCGGCCGAGCCGCGCTCGGAGCCGGCGGACGGGCAGGGCCCGTCGTGCCGGTAGCCCACGAGGTTGGCCTCGGCCAGCTGCCGCACCACCCGGCCCGCCACATCGGCGGGCATGGCGGCCGCGGCCTCCCGCAGCAGCTCGGGCAGGGTACGGCTGCCGTCGAGCAGCTCCAGCAGGGTCTCCGCACCGGCGCCCCGCACGGCGGTGACGTCCTGGTCGGACCACACGAACACGGCATCTCCCGGGACCGACACGGCCCGCACGTGGCGCTTGAACGCCACGAACGGGCCGCGAGCCGGGCTCCGCTGCTCTCTCACGCACCCGCCCGGGTGCCGAGCACCGAGGAGATGCACATGCACCAGCCGGCCCGCCCGGCGTCGGCACGGGACAGGCTCTCGACGAGGATCTCCCCGAACGCGCCGCCGGCCGGGCCGGACTCGCCGGAGCGGGACTGCTGTTCGGTCAGGCGCGAGATGTCCTCGGTGATGTTCATGCGTACCCCCTGTGTGATGAACGAACTCGTCGGTGGACGTGGCGAAGCGGAGGCGAACCGGATGGCGCCCCCGGCGTCCGGTTCGAGAGTCTGCTGTCGGAACTTCAAGCTCCGGCAGTGCGCCACTCACCGGAGCGGCATGACATTTTCATGAGGGCGGTCGTGCGCCCGTCACTGGGCCGCGAGCGGACCGCGGTGCGAGTCTCATGAGCCGGACTCCGAACGGGCCGCCACGGGGACGCCGGCGGCCGTGGCCCAAGGGGGAGAACGCTTATGGAGATCCAGATCCTGGGGTCGCTCGCCGCGCAGGAACGCGGCGTGTCGGTCGTACCGAGCGCCGCCAAACCCCGCCAGCTGCTGGCTCTGCTGGCGCTGCACGCCGACCGGGTGGTGTCGGTGCCGACGCTGATGGAGGAGATCTGGGGGGAGGGCATCCCGCGCAGTGCCTCCACCACCCTGCAGACCTACATCCTGCAACTGCGCCGCCGGCTGACCGCGGCGCTGGACGGCGATCCGCTGCGCGACGCCAAGGACATCCTGGTCACCCGGTTCGGCGGCTATCTGCTCCAGGTCGAGCCCGGCCGGGTCGACGCCCACGAGTTCGAGCGGCTCGCCGTGGCCGGCGGCACCGCCTTCGAACTCGGCGACTACCGCACCGCCTCCGGCCTGCTGCACCGCGCGCTGGCCCTGTGGCAGGGCCCGGCCCTGGTCGACGTGCCGGCCGGGTCGGTGCTGGAGCTGGAGGTGCTGCGCCTGAACGAGGAACGCACGGCAGCGCTGGAGCGGCGCATCGAGGCCGACCTGCGGCTCGGCCGGCACGCCGAGGTGGTGCCCGAACTGCGGGTGCTGTCCGCGCGCCACCCCCTGCACGAGGGCTTCTGCGCCCAGCTGATGCGCGCCCTGCACCGCACGGGCGGCAGCTGGCGGGCGCTGGAGGCCTACCAGCGGCTGCGCGGCTCGCTGGTACGCGAGCTGGGCCTGGAACCGTCGTCCGCCCTGCAGGAACTGCACCAGGCGGTCCTGTCGGGCGACCCGGAACACACCCTGCACCCGGCGGGGGGCCGCGTGGGCGGGGGCGGGGGGCTGTCGGTGGGGTGAGCGGCCGGTTCGGGCGGTTGGCCCGGCATCGGGCCTGTTCGGGCGGTGCCCCGGCATCGGGCCTGTTCGAGCGACGCCCCGACCTGGGCCGCCGGTTCGGCAGCGCCACCGGCAACGGGCCTGTTCGGGCAGCGCCCCGGCATGGGCCGCCTGTTCGAGCGGCGCCCCCCGCATCGGGCCTGTCCGGGCGGTGCCCGGCGACGGGCCACCGCACCACGGGCCGTACCACGGGCCGGGCCCCGGCCCCGGCCCCCGTCCGTGCCCGATCGAGCAATTCTCCAGAGGGCGTACCGGAGCCTTCGAGGCCGTCTCCCTACGGTGCCGCAATGACGACCTTCGACGAACTGCTCGCCCTCGCCCCCGCACCCGATCTGCAGCGCTCCACCGACGAGCTGAAACGGCTGAAGGAGGAACTGAGCCGCGGCCCCGACCCCGAGGCCACCCGGCGCCAGCACGCCAAGGGCAAGCTGACCGCCCCGGAGCGGCTGCAACTCCTCTTCGACGAGGGAACGTTCACCGAGATCGAGCCGCTGCGCCGGCACCGCGCCTCGGGTTTCGGCCTGGAGGCGCGCAAGCCGCACGGCGACGGCGTGGTCATCGGCTGGGGCCTGGTGCACGGCCGCACGGTCTTCGCGTACGCCCACGACTTCCGGGTCTTCGGCGGAGCCCTGGGCGAGGCGCACGCGGAGAAGATCCACAAGGTGATGGACCTGGCGGAGGCGGCGGGCGCGCCCGTCGTCGGCCTGAGCGACGGCGCCGGCGCCCGCATCCAGGAGGGCGTCACCGCGCTCGCCGGGTACGGCGGCATCTTCCGCCGCAACACCCGCTCCTCCGGCGTCATCCCGCAGATCAGCGTGATCCTCGGCCCGTGCGCGGGCGGGGCGGCGTACTCCCCCGCGCTGACCGACTTCGTGTTCATGGTGCGCGGCACCGCCCAGATGTTCATCACGGGCCCCGACGTGGTCCAGGCGGTCACGGGCGAGCAGATCACCCACGACGGCCTCGGCGGCGCGGACGTGCACTCGTCCCTGTCCGGCGTGTCCGGGTTCGTCTACGACGACGAGGCGGACTGCCTGGCGGACGTGCGCCATCTGCTGTCGCTGCTGCCGCAGAACAACCGCGAACTGCCGCCCGTGGCGCGCGGCGGCGACCCGGCGGACCGCCGCACGGAAGCGCTGACCTCCCTGGTCCCGGCGGACCCGCAGCGGGCGTACGACATGCGCGCGGTGATCGAGGAGATCGTCGACGACGGCGAGTACTTCGAGGTGCACGAGGCCTGGGCGCAGAACGTGGTGTGCGCGCTGGCCCGCCTGGACGGCCACGTCGTGGGCCTGGTCGCCAACCAGCCCACCGCGCTGGCCGGCGTGCTCGACATCCACGGCTCGGAGAAGGCGGCGCGCTTCGTGCAGTTCTGCGACGCGTTCAACATCCCGCTGGTCACGCTGGTGGACGTGCCGGGCTTCCTGCCGGGCGTCGACCAGGAGCACAACGGCATCATCCGCCACGGCGCGAAGCTGCTGTACGCCTACTGCAACGCGACGGTCCCGCGCATCTCCCTGGTCGTCCGCAAGGCCTACGGCGGCGCGTACATCGTCATGGACTCCCGCTCGATCGGCGCCGACCTGTCCTTCGCCTGGCCGACGAACGAGATCGCGGTGATGGGCGCGGAGGGCGCGGCGAACGTGGTCTTCCGCCGCGAGATAGCCGCCTCCGACGACCCGGACACGACCCGCGCCCGCCTGATCAAGGAGTACAAGTCCGAGCTGATGCACCCGTACTACGCGGCGGAACGCGGCCTGGTCGACGACGTCATCGACCCGTCCGAAACCCGCATCGTCCTGATCCGCTCCCTGGCGATGCTCCGCGCGAAACACGCGAACCTGCCGGAACGCAAGCACGGCAATCCGCCGATGTGACGCGCACCCCGAAGGGGCAGACGAGTCGGGCTGTACGCCGGGTTCTGTTCCCCGGGTTCCTCGCGGAGCCCGGGGCGACGGCCATCCATCTAGGGCCGGCGTTGCCGCCGGTCTCGTGCGGTCTACCCGCGGACTCGGGCGGGCAGCCCTCGAACGTCCGCGCAGAGCGCCTTTTACAGCGCTCCTTTTGACCTTGCTCCGGGTGGGGTTTACCTAGCTGCCCAGGTCACCCTGGGCACTGGTGGTCTCTTACACCACCGTTTCACCCTTACCGAGGGCCGAGGCCCCCGGCGGTCTGTTTTCTGTGGCACTGTCCCGCGGGTCACCCCGGGTGGCCGTTAGCCACCACCCTGCCCTGTGGAGCCCGGACGTTCCTCGGGAAGCCCCCCGTCAAGGGGACTCCACGCGGCCGTCCGCCCGGCTCGTCTGCCGTGTGGACCATGGTACCGGGCGGGGGGTCGTGCGCGGACCGGCGGCCGTCGCGAGGACCGAGCCCGCCAGGATCAGGGCGAAGGACACCGTGATCGTCACCGTCAGGTGCTCGTCCAGGAACATCGCGCCCGCCGCCACCGCGACCGCCGGGTTGACGTAGGTGATCACCGTCGCCCGCGTCGGACCGGCCTCCTTGATCAGCTCCATGAAGGCGACGAACGCCACGGCCGTGCAGATCACGCCCAGCCCGGCCAGCGCCGCCAGCACCGAGGGGGCGGGCACCTCGGACGGCCAGGTCGCCGCCGCGGCCGGCGCGTACACCAGCGCCGCCAGGGCCAGGCAGGGCGCCGTCAGGTGCAGGGACGGAACGTCCTTGAGGTGGCGCGCGGCGATCAGCGGCGCCGTGGCGTAACCCACCACCGTCAGCAGCACCTCGGCCAGGGAGCGCGCGTCGCCGCCGGTCAGGTGCGGCGCGGTGAGGACGCCGACGCCGGCGAGTCCGAGGGCGAGGCCGCTCAGACGTCGTATGCCGAGGCGTTCGGTGTCGCCGAAGAAGCGGGCCAGGGCCACGCCGACGACCGGGACGCCCGCGATCAGCAGGCCCGCGGTGGAGCTGGACAGGTGGCGTTCGGCGTCGGTCAGGGTGAACCACGGGCCGATGATCTCGATGCACGCGAAGGCCAGCAGCGGCCGCCAGTGGGTGCGCACGGTGTGCGCCAGGCCCGGCTGCCGCAGGGCGAAGGGGAGAAGGAGGGCCGCGCCGAGCGCGCAGCGCACGAAGACCACGGTGGCCGGGGACACCGCGTCCACCGCCACCTTGATCATGAGATAGGGGATGCCCCAGACCACTCCCATGAGGGAGAAGAGGAACCAGCCGCGTGCAGTCATGCGCCGAGTTTCGGCCAGGGAGTCACCGTGCGTCTTGAACGCTGTTGCGGTACGCCGCCGGGGTCACCCCGAGCACCCGGCGGAACCAGCGGGTCAGGTGCGCCTGGTCGGCGAAGCCCACCAGGCCCGCCACCTCCGCCGGGCGCAGACCCGTCTCCAGCAGGCCGCGGGCCCGGGTCACCCGGTGCTGGGCGAGCCAGGCGTACGGCGGTATCCCCATCGCCGTACGGAAGGCGCGCAGCAGCTGGTAGCGGGAGAGGCCCAGCTCGGTGGCGAGGTCGGCGAGGGAGGGCGGGGCGAGCAGTTCGCCGGCCAGGCGGTCGCGGACGACGGCCGCGACGCGGTCGGCGCCGGGCACGATGTCGCTGGCCGCGCGGGCCGTGGAGTGGCGCCGGGCCAGGGCCGTGAGCAGCCACGGCAACCGGGATTCGGCCTCCAGGGGGTCGGGGCAGGCGGCGAGTTCGGTGTGGGTCAGGCGCAGCGCGGCGGCCAGTTCGGGGTCGTGCAGGACCGGTTCGCGAAAGTGCGGGAGGGCGTCGCCGAGCACGCCGTCGCCCAGCAGCTCGGGCGCCGCGTACAGGGCGCGGTAGGCGTAGCCGCCGTCCGGGGCTGCGGGGCCGCCGGTGTGCATCTCACCGGGTTCCAGGACGACGAGGGAGCCGGGCGCGGAGTGGATCCGTCCGCCCCGGTAGGCGATGACCTCCAGGCCGCCGAGGGTGACGCCGACGGTGTACTCGGCGTGGGCGTGCGGGGCGTAGACGTGCCGGTCGAAGGAGGCCGTCAGCAGGTCGAGCGCCGGCCCGCACCGCCCCAGCCGCGCCCTGGTCCACCGCGCCTGTTCCCGTCCGCCCATGCCGCACACCCCCAGTTTTTCCCAGGGGGTGCAACGCCGAAGGGCTCAGAGAAAGTCCGCGGTGTCCAGGTCGAAGCCGAAGGGGTCCGGCAGGGCGAGCGGCTTCCCGAAGGGGCGGGTGCACTGCTCGCGGTAGTCGTCGTTCTTCGGGTCGCTGAAGAGCGTGACCTGGGAGGTCTCCCGGTCAGCCAGCAGGTACAGGGGGATCGCCGCCTGTGCGTAGCAACGTCGCTTGGCCTCGCGGTCGGCTTGAGGTTTGGTGGATGTCACCTCGAGAACCATGGCGACACCGTCGCATGGCATCCACCCGCCGGTGCCCCCGAAAACGTCGGCCTCCAGGGGCGCGAAGGTGAGGTCGGGGATCACGTGGTTCTTCGGACACCCCCCGCCGCTCTTCAGCCTCAGCCCCTTGTTTCCGGAGACGTCCATCTCCGTCAGGGACCACTTGATCACTTGCCTCGCGATCCGGCTGATGTACTTCTCGTGATCCCCGTCCGGCGGCGGTGTCACTACGATCTCCCCCTCGATCAGCTCGGCCCGGAAACCCTCCGGGGTGTCCAGGGCGAGAAAGCCCTCGAGCAGGACCTCTTCCTGCGTGAGCGGCTCGTGGGCCATGGCAGTCATGTCACGCCCCTCCTTCGGTCGCTCGCCAGACTGGGACATCGCGTGATCACCTGTCCGAGAGATCGGGAACCGTTCCCTCGATCGTGGCACACGACGAATGCCGGCGTCAGGCGGCGAACCGCCGCTTGACCCTCCCGCGACGTCAGCCTCTTCACTGGGGTCATGCGGATCGGAGAACTCGCCGCGGCCGTCGGGGTCACCACGCGGGCCGTGCGGCACTACCACCACCTCGGCCTGCTGCCCGAGCCGGAGCGGCTCGGCAACGGTTACCGGGACTACACCCTGCGGCACGCCGTCGTGCTGGCCCGGATCCGGCGGCTGACCGAGCTGGGGCTCGGGCTCGCGGAGGTGCGGGACGTGCTCGCCGACGATGCCGGGAAGGACCTCGTCGAGGTGCTCACCGAGCTGGACGCCGACCTCGCCCGGCAGGAGGAGGCGATCCGGGAGCGCCGGCGGCGGCTGCGGGAGCTGCTGGAGGCGGATGCGCTGCCCGCCGAGGGGCCCGTGTCGCCCGGGATCGCCGAGTTGCTCGCCCGGGTGCCCGGCTCGGCGTCGCCCATGGCGGCCAAGGACCGCGAGATCCTCGCGCTCCTGGACACCGCCGCGCCGCCCGAGGCGCGGGAGCGGATCACGGCCGTACTCGCCGAGGCCCTCGCCGGCCCGGAGGCCGTACGACGGGCCGAGCACGCGTACGCGCTGCTCGACCTGCTCGCCGACGCGGCGGCCGACGATCCGCGGGTGGCGGAGGCCGCGCGGGCGCTGGCGGACGCCGTCCCGGCCGGTCTGCTGCCCGAGGGCGGTGTCCCCGAGGGCGACGCCTTTCTGCGGGCGGTGTGCGCCGACTTCTCCCCCGCGCAGGCCGAGGCGTTCCGGCGGGCGCTGCGGTTGATCGCCGGACAGCGGCGATGAGGGCCGCCCGGTCGCTGGCCCGGCACGAGGCACGGCTGATGGTGAGTCTCCTGCTGTGGCTCGCCCGGCGGCGCCACGGCACCCGCGACGCCACGCACACCTTCGGGTACGCCCGCGGGCAGGGCGCCACGACCGCCGGACTCGCCTTCGTCTGCGTCGTCGAGACCTTCACCTTGTCGGTGCTGCTGCGCGACTGGCCGACCGCGCACGCGGTGGCGCTCGTGCTGGACGCCTATACGGTCGTGTTCGTCGTCGCCCTGCACGCCGCGTCCGTCGTCCGTCCCCATGTGCTCGACGGCGCCGCCCTCCGCGTGCGGCACGGCACGCACGTGGACCTGCGCATTCCAAGGCACGGCATCACGGCGATACGGCGTGAGCTGCGCGCCTCTTCCGCGCGCGCCCCCGGCGAGCTGGACGTCGCCGTCGGCGGGCAGACCTCTCTCACCCTGGAGCTGGACCGCCCGGTCACCCACGTCACGCTGCTGGGCCGGCGGCGCGAGGTGCTTGTCGTGCGGTTGCACGCGGACGATGCCGACGGCCTGGTGCGGGCGCTCACGCCGGCTCGAAGCTCACCTTCGCCGTCGGGGGATCGGCCTGGGTGAGCCGTACCGGCAGGCGCTCCCCGAGGGAGCCGGGGCCGGCGCCGCGGATCTCCCCGATGACCGCGGGTGACTCCACCTGGACGGTTCCCCGGTGGTCGTCCAGCTCCACGACGCACCCCTGGAAGACCTCCCCCACCCGGTCCTGCAGCACCACCGCCTCGACCAGGTCGATGCAGGCCCGGTCGACCTTGCTCGCGAGGCGGCCGCCCTCCGCCATCCGGTCGTGCACCACGTCCAGCGCGGCGCGCGCCCACTCGGGCGGTTCCTGCCCGGCACAGGCCGCGAGCGCGAGCTCCGAGGCCCAGCGGTCGACGAGCCGGCGCAGGGGAGCCGTGCAGTGGGTGTACGGCGCGGCGACCGCGGCGTGCGTGGTCAGCTCCGGGATCCGCCCGTCGCGGAAGACGGTGTACTCGGCGTGGCCCATCACCGTGGCGCACGCCTGGAGGAAGGCGGCGTGCCGCGGCCGGTGCGGGTCGAGCGAGCGGACGAGCTGCGCGTACGACACGTGGTGGGGCCAGTCGATGTGCAGCGCGAACGCGGTGCGGCGCAGCCGGTCGACGGCGCCGACCGGGGTCGGCGGCAGGGTGCGCAGGATGCCCGTGCCGTGCGCCAGCATCAGCTCGGCGGCGGCCATGCCGGTGAGCAGCGAGATCTGGGCGTTCCAGCCGTCGGTGGCGAGCGGGGCGCGGTAGGCGAGTTCGTAGGTGTGGTCGCGCGGGACGATCTCCTGCTCGGGCACGCGCAGCGAGACACCGCCGCGCTCGGCCTCCAACGCCTCCCGCAACTGGCCGACGGTCTTCAGCAGCGCGAGCGGTTCCTCCGCCGTACCGGCGTCGATCTGCTGCTGCACGCCCGCGTAGTCCAGCCGGGCCCGGCTGCGCACCAGGGCGCGGCGGACGTCGACGCCGCGGGTCCGGCCGTCGGCGTCCAGGTCGATCGTCCACAGCACGGCGGGCCGGGTCTGCCCCGGCAGCAGGCTCGCGGCGCCCTCGCTCAGCACGGGCGGGTGCAGCGGGACGCGGCCGTCGGGGAAGTACAGGGTCAGCACCCGCTGCCGCGCCTCGCGGTCCAGCGGCCCGCCCGGTACGACGAAGGCGGCCACGTCGGCGATGGCGTACCGCACCCGGTAGCCGGTGCCCTGCCGGGACAGGTGCAGGGCCTGGTCCAGGTCGAGGGAGCCGGGCGGGTCGATGGTGAACAGCGGGACGTCGGTGGTGTCGTGCACCGGCAGCGCCGGGTCCCGGGCCGCCCGGTCGGCCTCGGCGAGCACCTCGGGCGGGAAGGGGCCGGGGACGGCGAGCCGGGTGCGCAGGGCGTCGAGGGCGCCGCGCATCGGGCCCTCGGGGGCACCGGTCACGTGCACGGGGCAGCGGAGCATACCGCCACCGTAGGGCGCGGGCGGCCGGGTGGCACGCCGTACGCTGTGGCGGTCCCGTTCGATAAGGAGAAACTCCCGTGCTCGTCCTTCTCCCGCCCTCCGAGGGCAAGGCCCCCTCCGGCACCGGCGCCCCGCTGTCGCCGGAGTCGCTGTCGCTGCCGGGGCTCACCCCCGCCCGCGAGGCCGTGCTGGAGGAGCTGGTCGAGTTGTGCCGGGCGGACGAGGAGAAGGCGCGCGAGGTGCTCGGGCTGAGCGAGGGGTTGCGCGGCGAGGTCGCGAAGAACGCGGCGCTGCGCGAGGCCGGTGCGCGGCCCGCCGGTGAGGTGTACACGGGCGTGCTGTACGACGCCCTGGGCCTCGCCTCGCTGGACGCGGCGGCCCGGGAGCGGGCGGCGGAAGCGCTGCTGGTGTTCTCGGGGCTCTGGGGTGCCGTGCGGGTGACGGACGCGATCCCCTCCTACCGCTGCTCGATCGGCGTGAAGCTGCCCGGCCTGGGGGCGCTCGGCGCGTACTGGCGCGCCCCGATGGCGTCCGTGCTGCCGGAGGCGGCCGGGGACGGACTGGTGCTGGACCTGCGGTCGGCGGCGTACGCGACGGCGTGGAAGCCGAAGGGCGAGGTCGCGGGGCGCACGGCGACGGTGCGGGTGCTGCACGCGCCGACCCGGAAGGTGGTCAGTCACTTCAACAAGGCGACGAAGGGGCGGATCGTGCGCAGCCTGCTGACGGCCCGGACCGCGCCCGAGGACCCGGCGCGGCTGGTGGAGGCGCTGCGGGACCTCGGATACGTCGTGGAGACGGAGGCTCCGGCGAGGGCGGGGCGGCCGTGGTCGCTGGACGTGCTGGTGGACGAGCTCCACTGAGGGCTCACCGCTGAGGGCTCACCGAGGTGTCGTTGCATGCATTGCAACGCCCTTTGCACCCTCCGCAGCGGGCGGGCAGGATGACGCCATGCCCGAGTCTCAGCCTGCCTCCGTACCCCTGCCTGCGCCCGTCTCGTCGCCCGCCTCCGTGCTGGACCTCGCCCCCGTCCTCCCGGTGGTCGTGCTGCAGGACGCCGCCGACGCCGTACCACTGGCGCGGGCGCTGGTCGCCGGGGGGCTGCCCGCGATCGAGGTGACCCTGCGCACGCCCGCCGCGCTGCCCGCCCTGCGGGCGATCGCGCAGGAGGTGCCGGGCGCGGTGGCCGGCGCGGGCACGGTCATCACGCCGGAGCACGTGGCCGACTGTGTCGCGGCGGGGGCGCGGTTCCTGGTCAGCCCGGGGTGGACGGACGGTCTGCTGACGGCGATGACGGCGTCCGGGGTGGCGTTCCTGCCGGGGGTCTCGACCGCCTCGGAGGTGGTGGCGCTGCTGGAGCGCGGAGTGCGGGAGATGAAGTTCTTCCCGGCGCAGGCCGCGGGCGGCACGGCGTACCTGACGTCACTGGCCGGCCCGCTGCCGCAGGCCCGTTTCTGCCCCACCGGCGGCATCACGCCGGACCTGGCGCCCGACTACCTGGCCCTGCCCAACGTCGGCTGCGTCGGCGGCAGCTGGATGGTGCCGGAGGACGCGGTGGCGGCCCGCGACTGGGCCCGGATCGAGCGACTGGCCCGGCAGGCGGCCGGGCTCGGCGGGCGCGGCCGCTGACGGCTCAGCGCAGGTGCCCGGTGTCGTTGAACAGGCGGACGCTGGCGTTGCCGTCCGCGTAGTAGGCCACGACGGACAGGGACGCCGCCGACAGTTCCATACGGAACAGGGACTCCGGGGGCGCGCCCAGGGCCAGCCGGAGCAGGGTCTTGATCGGCGTGACATGCGTGACGAGCAGGACCGTGCGGCCCGCGTACGCCGCGATCAGCTTGTCGCGGGCCGCCGCGACCCGGGTGGCGGTGGCCGCGAAGCTCTCGCCGCCGCCGGTCGGCGCGGCGTCCGGCGAGGCGAGCCAGGCGTTCAGGTCCTCGGGGTGACGCTCGCGCACCTCGGCGAAGGTCAGCCCCTCCCACGCGCCGAAGTCCGTCTCGCGCAGGCCGTCCTCGACGGTCACCTCCAGGCCGAGGCGGGCGGCGACGATGCCGGCGGTCTCGCGGGTGCGGGCCAGCGGGGAGGCGACGATGTGCTGGATGGTGCCGCGCCGGGCGAGCACGGCGGCGACGCGTTCGGCCTGCTCCCGGCCGATGTCGGAGAGGGCGGGGTCGGTACCGCCACTGCCCGAGAAACGCTTTTGCGGGGTGAGCGGCGTCTCACCGTGCCGGAGCAGCACGAAGGTGGCGGGGGCTCCGAGATCGGGAGCGGAGCCCCAGCCGGGGGCGGAGGTCTCGGAGGAGGCGGCGCCTGTCTGGGGTGGGGCGGCACCCGTCTGGGCGGAGGTGGCGCCTGCCTGGGCTGAGGTGGCGTCTGCCTGACCTGAGGCGGTCGTGGCATGAACTGCCGGAGCAGCACTGCCCGCCAGGACGGCATCCCCTGCCGCCGTCGCGGGAGCCTCCTGGGCTGTGTCACCGACGGCAGCCCCGACTGCACCACCGGTGCCCGCCGAAGTGGCGGCACCGCCGCTGACGGCACCCCCGCTGTCCGCCCAGCCGGCACCGCTCGCCGGAGCCGCATCGGACGCCGGGACGGCCTCACGGGCCGGCTCGGCAGGCGCTCCCGACGCCGTGGGTGCTGTCGTCCCGGACACCGTGGGTGCCGTCGTCCCGGACACCGTCCGGGCCGCGCGGACGTCGGCCAGTGCCGCGCGGGCGCGGGCCGCGCCCGCCGCCGCGTCGCCGGGCGGGCCCGACGGCTCCGGGGCGTCAGAGGCGGCCGCGTCCAGTTCCGCGCGGGACGCCGACGGCGTCCACTGCTCGCCGCGGCCGCCCGCGTCCATCGCCTCGTTGGCCAGGCGGTCGGCGTGCTTGTTCCGCTCGCGCGGGATCCACTCGTAGGTGACCTGGCCGGGCGGGAACACCGTCGCCGCCTCGGCCGCCAGCGGCTTCATCGACGGGTGCTTGATCTTCCAGCGGCCCGACATCTGCTCGATGACGAGCTTGGAGTCCATCCGGACGTGCACCGAGGCCGACGCGTCCAGCTCGTGTGCCGCGCGCAGCCCGGCGAGCAGCCCCCGGTACTCGGCCACGTTGTTGGTGGCGACGCCGATGTACTCGGCCCGCTCGGCCAGCGTCTGCCCGCTCGCCGCGTCCCGGACCACGGAGCCGTACCCGGCCGGGCCGGGGTTGCCCCGCGACCCGCCGTCGGCCTCGACGATGAACTCCCGCACCCGCGCGGCTCCCTACAGCCCGGACTCGGCCGTGCGCACCAGGATGCGGCGGCAGTTCTCGCAGCGCACCACGGTGTCCGGCGCGGCCTTGCGGATCTCGCTCATCTCGGTGATGGCGAGCTCCTGGCGGCAGCCCTGGCAGGTGCGCTGGTACAGCTTGGCCGCACCGATGCCGCCCTGCTGCGCGCGCAGCTTGTCGTACAGCTTGAGCAGGTCCGCGGGGACCGCGGCCGACACGACCTCGCGCTCCTTGGTCACCGAGGCGATCTCGCCGTCGATCTCCTCGGTCGCGGCGTCCCGGCGCGCGGTCGCGTCGTCGATCTTCGCCTGGACGGAGGAGACCCGCTCGGTCAGCTCCCTCACCCGCTCCTGGGCGGCCTCGCGGCGCTCCATGACCTCCAGGACGACGTCCTCCAGGTCACCCTGCCGCTTGGCGAGGGAGGCGATCTCGTGCTGGAGGTTGGACAGGTCCTTCGGCGAGGTCACGGCGCCGGAGTCCAGGCGCTGCTGGTCACGGACGGCGCGCTGGCGGACCTGGTCGACGTCCTGCTCGGCCTTGGTCTGTTCGCGGGCGGTGTCGCTCTCCTCGGTCTGGGCGGCCACGAGCAGGTCGCGCAGCTGGGTGAGGTCCTTGGTGAGCGACTCGATCTCGGCGTGCTCGGGCAGCGACTTCCGCTTGTGCGCGAGCTGCTGCAGGCGCACATCCAGGGCCTGGACGTCGAGGAGTCGGATCTGGTCGGCGGGCGCGGCGTTCAGTTGGGGGCTCCAGGTGACGGGGAGTGGCTGGTCCAGGGGTCGGTGACCGTCTTCGAGACGTGGACGCGCAGGTCCCATCCGTGCCGGTCGGAAATCTCGTCGAGCTGGCTCGCGGCCAGCTCGCACCAGGGCCATTCGGTGGCCCAGTGCGCCGCGTCGAGCAGCGCGAGGGGACTGTGGGCGACCGCCTCGCTCGCCGGGTGGTGGCGCAGGTCGGCGGTGAGGAAGGCGTCGACGCCGGCCGCGCGGACCTGGTCGAAGAGGCTGTCGCCGGAGCCGCCGCTGACGGCGACCGTGCGGACCGTCCTCCCGGGATCGCCGGCCACGCGGATGCCCTGGGCGGTCGCGGGCAGGCGTTCGGCGGCGCGCGCGGCGAATTCGCGCAGGGGCAGCGGGTGGTCGAGCTCGCAGACCCGGCCCAGGCCCCGGCGGCCTTCCGGATCGCTCGGGTCCGGCACGAGCGGCCGTACGACACGAAGGTCCAGCGCACCGGCGAGCGCGTCGCTCACGCCCGGATCGGCGGTGTCCGCGTTCGTGTGCGCCACGTGCAGCGCGATGTCGTTCTTGATCAGCGTGTGCACGACGCGGCCCTTGAAGTGGGTGGCCGCGACCGTGGTCGTCCCGCGCAGATAGAGCGGATGGTGGGTGACCAGCAGGTCGGCGCCGAGCTTCACCGCCTCGTCGACGATCTCCTGTACGGGGTCGACGGCGAACAGAACCCGCGTGATCTCCTGCCCGGGATCGCCCACGACGGTGCCGACCGCGTCCCAGGACTCGGCCCGCTCGGCGGGCCACAGCTTCTCCAGCGCGGCGATGACTTCAGACAGACGGGGCACGGGTGCAAGGCTACCTGGCTGATCTGCCCCTCCGTACAGCTGTCGCCGCCCCTGTGACCGGGCTTGCGCCACTCAGCACATTCGCCCCGTTTTCCTCAGGTGAATCGCTTCTGCACCACCCGTATGTGTGAAGGTGCGGCCGCCGCGTCTCACGCCCGTGCGTGCGAAAACTAGCTTCGTCGCCGGAGGTGACCGAACGATGACGGCCTGTGCGATCGAACCCCCGGCTGCGGACGAGGACGGCCTCTCCCCGCGGGCAGGGTGCGTGATCACGGCGGACGGCGGCTACGGCGCACGCCTCGCCCACGACGGTGAGTCCCCCTTCCCCGAGCGCTGGACCCTGGGCGGCCCCGAGCCGTACGCCGTGCCGCTGCGCGGGAACCAGCCCGAAGAGGCCGGCACCGAGGTGCAGCCGATGGCCGACGGCCGGGTGCTGATCAAGCGCCGGGTCGGCGAACGCTACGACTTCCACCTCCTCTACCCCACCGGCCCCGGCACCGGCGAGGCGCCGCTCGGCGCGGTGACGGCACCCGAGGACGGCACGCTGCGGCTGCTGCCGCCGGCGCCGGGCGGCGAGCGGGCGTACGCGCTCGCGGTGGGCCCGCGCTCCAGCACGGTGTGGCTGGTCGCGGGCGGGGCGTTCGGTCCGGAGCGGCTGGCCGAGGTGCCGGGGCGCTGCTCGGGCGGGGTGTGGCTGGATCACGCCGGTCGGATGCTGGCGCTGGACCGGGAGACCGGCGGGCGGACCAAGGCGGTCGTGGTGGACCTGGGGCGCGGCGGCGAGGTGTCGCCGCTGCTGCAGATCGCCGAGGCCAGCGACGACCGGCTGCTGCTCGCCGACCCCGACAGCGGCCTGCTGCTGATCTCCTCCGACGCGCCCGCGCCCGGCGAGCCCCGGCTCGGCTGGGGCGTGATGGGCAGCACCCTGCCGGTGCGCTTCCCGGACAGCCTCAGGCTGCCGGAGTGCCGGGTGACACCGTTCGCGATCCAGCCGGGGCAGGTGCTGACGCCGGAGAGCTGCGCGGTGGCGCTGCGCATCGACGGGTCGCTGGGCACCTGGGCCGGGGTGTGGCGGCCGGCCGAGCGCCAGGTGCACCATCTCCCGGCCCCCGCGGGCTGGTTGACCGGCGCGGGGCTCGTCACGCCCGGGGGCGCGCTCCTGCTGCCGTACGCCACCGAGGAGGTCTCCTGCGGACTGGCCCGGCTGACCGTGCCGCATGTGGCCCCACCGGCAGCACCCGAGGACCCGGCCGAGGAGGCCCCCGAACCGGTCGCGCCGCGTCCCGTGCCGTTGCAGCAGGCGCCCTTGGGACGACTTGTAACGAACTAGTGGCGGTTGGCGTGTGCGGCTGGATTACGCCCGAGGTGCGTTGGTTACACTCGCCCGGCTGTAAGGAAAGATCATGTTGACGGGGTGAGTTCTTCCGATGAGCGACGCCAGCACGACGCAGCCGCAGAGCCGTGAGGCCGAGATGGCGGCCGCCGGGCACGGCAGGCACCGGGGTCCGGTCTCGACGCAGGACGGCGAGACGGCTCCCCGGGGCCGCCACCGCAGGACGTCCGAACAGGCCGGATCGGCGGCCTGACGGCACGTGCGCGAACGGCCCCGCCCCCGGGTACTCGGGGGGCGGGGCCGTTCCGCGTCTCAGGAGTGGTGGACGACGGTGTCGGTGAGGACGGGCGCCTCGTCCCGCTCGACGGCGCTCACGGTGACCCGCACACCGTCCTCGGCGCGCCACATGCGGACGCGCAGGGTCTCCCCCGGATAGACGACCCCGGCGAACCGCGTGCTGTACGACCGCACCCGTGTGACGTCCCCGCCGAGCAGCGTGTCGACGACGGCCTTGAGGGTCATGCCGTAGGTGCACAGTCCATGCAGCACGGGCCGCTCGAAGCCGGCGGCCCGGGCGAACTCGGGGTCGGCGTGCAGGGGGTTGTCATCGCCGGAGAGGCGGTACAGCAGCGCCTGGTCCTCGCGGATCGCGCGCTCCACGACCCGCTCGGGCTCGCCGGTGGGTGCCTTGAGGCGCGTCCCGGGCCCGCGCTCGCCTCCGAACCCGCCCTCGCCGCGTACATGGACGTGGGCCTCGTCGCTCCACAGCGGGCCGTCGCCGTCGGCGACGTCGGTGCGCAGCACGAGGACGGCCGCCCGGCCCTTGTCGTACACCGCGGTGATACGGGAGGTGGCCCGCGCGGAGCCCTCGACCGGGACGGGACGGTGCACGGTCAGCGCCTGCCCGGCGTGCAGGACGTGCGCGAGGTCGACGTCGACGCCCGGCATGGACAGCGCGCGGATCACACCGGGCGCGCCGGAGCCGGCGACGGTGGCGAAGCTCGGCAGGACGTGCAGCCGGGACCGGAGGGTGTAGCGCAGCTCACCGGGGTCGGTGGCGGGGACGCCCGCGCCGATGCCGAGGTGGTAGAGATGGACGTCCTTGGCGGTCCAGGAGATGTCACCGGTGAGGGGCGCGGCCGCGAGGGCCCGGGCTGGGTCGATGGGCATGGGGCTCCTGTACGTCGCCGACTGCCCCTTGTATAACCCAGCGGACCGGGGGGCGAGGGAAACTGACGATTCATCAGCCATCCCCGGTGTCGTGACATTTGTCCTGCCGCACTCCGTACACACGCATCTCCCCGGCGGCGCCGCACCTCCGTACCGTCGGGGACATGACGACCACGGAAGCGGCCGTCTCCTTCACGGGGGCGGTCAAGACCTTCGGCGCGGTGCGCGCCGTCGACGGCATCGACCTGGACATCTCCCCCGGCGAGACGGTGGCCCTGCTCGGGCGCAACGGCGCCGGCAAGTCCACCGCGATCGCCCTGCTGCTCGGCCTGCTGGCGCCCGACGCGGGCGCGGTACGGCTGTTCGGCGCGCCGCCGCGGACCGCGGTGCGCTCGGGGCGGGTCGGCGCGATGCTCCAGGAGGCGCGCGCGGTGCCCCGGATCACCGTCGGTGAACTCGTCGGCTTCGTCGCCGGCCGCTACCCGAAGCCGATGCCGACGGCTCAAGCCCTGCGGCTGGCCGGGATCGAGGAGCTGGCCGGGCGGCGGGTGGACCGGCTGTCGGGCGGGCAGGTGCAGCGGGTGCGGTTCGCGGTGGCGCTGGCCGGGGATCCCGCGCTGCTGGTGCTGGACGAGCCGACGGCGGCGCTCGACGTGGAGGCGCGGCACGCCTTCTGGGCGTCGCTGCGCTCCCCCGCCCGGCAAGGTCGTACGGTCCTGTTCTCCACCCACTATCTGGAGGAGGCCGACGCGCACGCCGACCGGATCGTGGTCGTCGACCGGGGCCGGATCGCCGCCGACGGCACGGGCGAGGAACTGCGCCGGGCGGCCGGCGGCCACCGGGTCTCCTTCGATCTGGCCGGGGGTTCCACCGAGAGCCTGCATCTGCTGCCCGGTGTCCGTTCGGTGGAGGTGCGCGGGGACCGGGCGCACCTGCGCACCGACGACTCCGACGCGACGGTGATCGCGCTGGCCGAGCGCGGCGCGATACGCCGCCTCGAGGTCGCCCCGGCGTCACTGGACGACGCGTTCCTCGCCCTGACCGCGCCGGCGGTGGTGTGATGCTCGCCTACCTGCGTCTGGAGGTGCGCCGCACGCTGCGCGACCCCGGCTTCGTGATCGGCGGGATCGCCATGCCGGTCCTGATGTATCTGCTGTTCACCAACCTCGCTGAGATCACCGGCGAGTGGCGGACCGGCGCGATGGTCGGCATGGCCGCCTACGGCGCGGTCGGTTCCGCGCTCAGCACCGGCGGCGGGGTCGCCGAGGACCGGGCGGTCGGCTGGCTGCGGCAGTTGCGGGTGACGCCGATGACGCCCGCTCAGGTGGTGACCGGCCGGGCGCTGACCGGCGGTGTGACGGTCCTTCCGGCCATCGTCGCGGTGCTCGCGGCGGGCGGTCTGGTCAACGGCGTACGGCTGGCGGTGTGGCAGTGGGCGGCGCTGGCCGTGGTGTTGTGGCTGGGCTCTGTGCCCTTCACCCTGCTGGGGCTCGGCAACGGTTACCGGCTCACCGGGCAGACCACCGGTGTGGCGAACATGGTCTGCAACCTGGGGCTCGCGGTGCTCGGCGGACTGTGGTTCCCCCTCGCCCTGTTCCCCGGCTGGCTGCGGGCACTGTCCGCGTGCACGCCGACCGCGCGGTTCGCGGAGGTGGCGGGCTCGGTCGCGACGGGACAGGTGCCGGGGGCGGCTGCCATGCTCGTTCTCGCCGGCTGGCTGACGGCGTTCGGCGCGTACGCGGTGTGGGCGTACCGGCGCAGTGGCGAGACCGGCTGATCGGGGGAGAGAAAATGGCGTTCAGGGACGGCGTGGCCTGCCGGATCCGCGCGGTGCGGACGAAGGTCGCGCGGCAGAAGGAGGCGGCGGACACGTTCCGGGCCGAGCAGCGGACGGCCGGCGGAAGCGGGGAGCCGCTGGACCGTCCGGGGCCGCCGCCCAGTGGATTCACCTTGCTGCCATGGCTGCTCATGGGTCTGGGTGCGCTGTCCAACGTCTTCCAGGGGAAGGCTCCCAACCCCTGGATCGGGGGCCTCGGGCTGTTCACGTTCAACTCGCTGTACGTGTACGTCGTCTTCCACGCCTTCGACCGGACCGAGCGCGAAGCGCTGCGCACCCGGGTGGCCCTGTGCCTGATCGGCGTACTGACCTGCGGCCTGGCCATCGGTTACGGCGGGGCGTGGCTGATGTTCTTCCCCCTGTTCGGTCTCGCGCTGGGCGCGATCCTGCGGGGGCCGCGGCTGGGCCGTTACGGCACCGCCCTGGGCGTCCTGTCGGGCACCGTGGCGGTCGTGCGCGACGGGTGGGGCAGCATCAGCATCGGTTACAGCACCTTCCTGGCGACGATGGTGACCGCCGCGATGCTGTCCCTGTCCGAGGCCGTGCGTGAACTGCGGGCCGCGCGGGAGGAGCTGGCGCACCGGGCGGTGGAGCAGGAGCGGCTGCGCTTCTCCCGCGACCTGCACGATCTGCTCGGGCACACCATGTCCGTGATCGTGGTCAAGTCGGAGGCGGCGAGGCGGCTGGCGGCGCGCGATCTGGACGCGGCGCTGGCGCAGATCACCGACATCGAGTCGGTCGGGCGCCAAGCCCTCACCGAGATCCGGGAGGCCGTCACCGGCTACCGGGACGGCAGTCTGTCGACGGAGCTGGACCGGGCGCGTTCGGCGCTGACGGCGGCGGGCATCGAGCCGGTCGTGCGCCGTTCGGGGCCGCCGCCGTCAGCGCAGACGGAGGCGCTGTTGGGGTGGGTGGTGCGCGAGGCGGTGACGAACGCGGTCCGCTACAGCGGGGCGCGGCGTTGCGAGATAGCGGTGGCGGGATCGGGGGAACGGGTGCGGCTGACGGTGAGCGACGACGGGCGAGGGCCGGTCGCTGAGCGGGAGGGCACGGTGGGGGGTACGGGGCTGAAGGGGCTGACGGAGCGGCTGGCGGCGGCCGGTGGCACGTTGACGGCCGGCGTCGGGGAGCGGGGCGGGTTCGTGGTGCGGGCGGAGCTGCCGGTGACGGCGGATCTCGCACAGCCGGCCACGACGTGAGCGGGGTGCGGGGCGCCGGTGCGGCCTACGCTGAGCGGGTGAACGAGGAGATGCCCCGTGGGCGCCGCCCCGGCAAGTCGATCCGGGTGCTGCTCGCCGAGGATCAGGGGATGATGCGCGGCGCCCTGGCGTTACTGCTGGGGATGGAGCCGGACATCGAGGTGGTGGCGCAGGTCGGCACGGGGGACGCGATCGTGGACGCCGCGTTGACGCACCGCCCGGACGTCGCGCTCCTCGACATCGAACTGCCCGGCATCAGCGGGCTGGACGCCGCCGCCGAGCTGCGTGAACAGGCGCCCGACTGCCGGGTGCTGATCCTGACCACCTTCGGCCGGCCCGGCTATCTGCGCCGGGCCATGGAGGCGGGCGCCGCGGGGTTCCTCGTCAAGGACGGGCCGGTGGAGGAGCTGGCGGAGGCGATCCGCCGGGTGCTGACCGGTGAGACGATCGTCGATCCGGCGCTGGCCGCCGCCGCGCTCAGCGCGGGGCCCAGTCCGCTGACCGCCCGCGAGTGCGACGTACTGAAGGCCTCCGTGGACGGCGCGACGGTCGCCGACATCGCCGCCGTGCTGCATCTGTCGGAGTCCACGGTCCGCAACTACCTGTCCGCCGCGATCGGCAAGACCGGCACCCGCAACCGCATGGAGGCGATGCGGGAGGCCCGCAGGCAGGGGTGGCTGTAGCCCCCCGGCCCCTGCTCGCGCCGTCACGGCTCCCGCCGGAAGACCGCCGTCCACAGGAAGGGCTCCCCGAAGTACGGGGAGTCCGCGGGCTCGTCGCGCATCGGGCGCAGTTCCAGCTCGGTCAGGCCGCGGAAGATCGCGCGCAGCGACTGAGCGGTGTAGGCGAGGCCGCCGTGCAGCGCGCCGGTGCGGTACAGCTCGGCGTCGGGCAGCTCCGAGCCCATGGCGCCGGACGCGAAGCAGGTGAGGGTGAAGTGACCGCCGGGGGCGAGCAGCCGCTCCAGCAGGGCGAGGTGGCTGATCCGGCGATGCGGCGGCAGGTGGTGGAAGCAGCCGGAGTCGTGGATGAGGTCGTACGGTCCCGTCAGCTCCGTACCCATCAGGTCGAAGGCGTTGCCGCACAGGTAGCGGACCGCAGCGGTGTCCGTCCTCTCGCGGGCCCACGCCACCGCCGCCGGGGACAGGTCGACGGCGTCCACCTCGAAGCCGCGCGCGGCGAGGTGGCGGGCGTTGCGGCCGGGACCACAGCCGAGGTCGAGGGCGCGCCGCCCGGTGATGCGGCCCGCGTCGAGCCAGGCGGCCAGGTGCTCGTCCGGCTTGTCCGCGAAGAACGGCACCGGCCGGGCGCGGTCGGCGTAGAAGTCGTCCCACCATCCGGCCGCCCCGGCCGTCCAGCGGTCCGCGCCGGGCGCGAACAGCCCGTCCAGCAGCGTCAGTACGTCGTCCGTGGTGCGGATGTGGCGGTCCATGGGGGCCTCGCTTCCCTCGCCTGGCGGGTCCCGTGATGGTAGGCGGGTGAAGGGTTTGATGCCCAGGTCAGAGAGTTCTCAACGGCCCTTCGTGTGGGCCGTGTTGGACCGTCGGCGGGCCGGTGTGAGGGGGTGGAGAGCAGCACCCCGGGGATACTCTGAAACCGCGGCGGGCACCCGCTGCCGGGGCGTGACGAGGGCGCTGGGCGGCGCGCCCGGGCCGTTTTTTTTCTCCGGCTCCTGACTCATCGGCGTGCCGCGACCGCGTCGCACCCCCTCACCGTTCCGCACTCCTGCGCGGCAGCCAGAGGAGCATCAGGACCGCAGCCGCCAGCAGGACCGCCGTGGACGCGCGGAAGACCAGGGCGTAGCCATCCGTCAGGGCCTGCGGGGTGCTCTCGTCGCCCGTGCGGGCCGCGGCGACCGTCGACATCACCGCCAGCCCCAGGGAACCGCCCATCGTGCGGGAGGTGTTGATCAGGCCGGAGACCAGTCCCGCCTCCCCCGGCGCCGTGCCCGAGGTGGCGAGAGCGGCGAGGGGGGTGATGGCCATGCCCCCGCCGAGCATCATCAGCACCCCAGGAATCATGATCGTCGTGAGGTAGGGGCCGTGCGCGGTCATCGCCGACTGCCAGCCGAAACCGGCCGCCGCCACCAGCGAGCCGAGCACCGCCACCGTGCGCGGCCCGGCCGAGCGCATCAGGCGCGGGGCGGCCTTGGAGCCGAGGACGACGGCCAGCGAGCTGGGCACCAGGGCGAGGCCGGCCTCCAGCGGGCTGTAGCCCAGCACGTTCTGGGCGTACAGGGTCATGAAGAACCACATGCAGAACATCGTCGAACCGCTCACGAACATCGCCGCGTTCGCCGAGGCGACCGAGCGCAGCCGCAGCAGGCCGAGCGGCATCAGCGGGGACGCGGTGCGCGCCTCCACGGCGAGGAACAGCGCGATCACCGCGAGCCCCGCGGCCAGCGGCGCCAGCGTCTGCGGCGCCGTCCAGCCCGCCGCCTCGGTCTGCGAGATCCCGTACGCCAGGGTGGCCAGGCCGGCCGTGACCAGGACCGCGCCCGGCAGGTCCAGGCGCCGCCCGTCGCCGGCGCGGCTCTCCGGGAGCCAGGCCAGCGCACCGGCCAGGACGATCGCGCCGACGGGCACGTTGATCAGCAGGACCCAGCGCCAGGACAGCACGTCGACCAGTACCCCGCCGACCAGGCCCCCGGCCGCGCCGCCGCCCGCGCCGACGGCCGCCCAGGTGGCGATCGCGCGGGCCCGGGCGGCGCCCTCGGGCACGGCCGCGGTGAGGATGGTCAGCGTGGAGGGCGCGAGCACGGCCGCGCCCAGGCCCTGCACGGCACGGGCGAGCAGCAGCTGCCCGCTCTCCTGGGCCAGCCCGCCGCCCACCGAGGCCAGCGTGAACAGGGCGAGCCCCACCAGGAACATCCGCTTGCGCCCGTACAGGTCGCCGGCCCGGCCGCCGAGCAGCATGAACCCGGCGAAGGCGATGGCGTAGGAGTTCACCACCCATTGCAGGCCCGACGCGCTCAGGCCGAGGTCGGCGCGCATGGAGGGCAGGGCCACGTTCACGACGGACACGTCGAGGACGACGAGGAACTGCCCGGCGCAGGCGAGCGCCACGACCAGCCAGGTCGGCGGGGCGGAGCGGCGGGGGGTCCGGGTGGGGGTGGCGGCTGCTTCGAGCATGAGTGTCATGCTCTCAACCGGTCGGCGCCCCTGCATCGGGATTTCGCCGGGGCGCCCGGTCCGCCCGCGGTCCTAGGACCGCCCCTCCCGGCCGGCCGGGGCCTGACGCCCGTTCAGATGGTCATGACATGGTCAAGAAATCGTTAGCTGACCAAAGCATCGGAATAGTTGCCCATGCATACGGGTTGCTGCTGATCATGACACGAACGACGACCGACCAGCCCGCCCGGTCAGCGAGCGGGGCCGTCGTCCCGGTGCTCGCGTTCGCGGGCATCGCGGTCGCGGTGATGCAGACGCTGCTCGTCCCGGTGATCAAGGACCTCCCGCAGCTGCTCCACACCGCGCCGAGCAACGCCACCTGGGTCCTGACCTCCACTCTCCTCTCCGGCGCCGTCGCCACCCCGATCATGGGCCGCCTCGGCGACCTGTACGGCAAGCGGCGCATGCTGATCGCCAGCCTCGCCGTGATGGTGGTCGGCGCGCTGATCAGCGCCGTCACCGACGACCTGATCACGATGATCGTGGGCCGCACTCTTCAGGGCTTCGCGATGGGCGCGATCCCGCTCGGCATCGGCCTGATGCGCGACACCCTGCCGCGCGAGAAGCTCGGCTCGGCGATGGCCCTCATGAGCTCCTCCATCGGCGTCGGCGGTGGCCTGGCGCTGCCCGCCGCGGCGCTGGTGGCCCAGCACGCCGACTGGCACGCCCTCTTCTACGGCGCCGCCGGCCTCGGCGTGCTCTCCATCGCCCTGACCCTCCTGACCGTCCCCGAGTCCCCCATGCGCGCGGAGGGCACCTTCGACCTGCTCGGCGCGCTCGGTCTGTCCGCCGGTCTGGTGCTGCTCCTGCTGCCGATCACCAAGGGCAGCGACTGGGGCTGGGCCTCCGGCATCACGCTCGGCCTGTTCGCCGCCGCCGTGGCCGTCCTGCTGCTGTGGGGCGTGATGGAGCTGCGCCTCAAGGCGCCGCTGGTCGACCTGCGCACCACCGCGCGCCGCGAGGTGCTGCTCACCAACCTCGCCTCGATCATGGTCGGCGTCAGCTTCTACGTCGTCTCCCTCGTCCTGCCGCAGCTGCTCCAGCTGCCCACCGCGACCGGGTACGGCCTCGGCCAGTCCATGGTCGTCGCGGGCCTGTGCGTGGCCCCGCTGGGCCTGACGATGATGTTCACGGCACCGGTCTACGCCCGCCTGTCCGCCCGCTACGGCCCCAAGGTCACCCTGATCCTCGGCCTGCTCGTGATCGCCGTGGGCTACGCCGGCGGCCTCGGCCTGATGAGTGCCGCCTGGCAGACGGTCGTCACCTCCGTCATGCTCGGCGCCGGCATCGGCCTCGCCTACTCCTCGCTGCCCGCGCTGATCGTCGGCGCCGTCCCGGCCTCCGAGACCGGCGCGGCCAACGGCCTGAACACCCTCATGCGGTCCATCGGTACGTCGGTGTCGAGCGCGGTGATCGGCATGGTGCTGGCGAACACGGCCGACCATGTCGGCGGCACGGCGATCCCGACCATGCACGGCTTCCGGGTGTCGTTCCTCATCGCCACGGGGGCGGTGGCCCTGGGCCTGATCATGGCTCTGCTGCTGCCGGGGCGGCGGCCGGCGGCGACGGTGCAGCTCGTCGCCTCCAGCGAGGAGGACGCGAACCTGGAGCGGGCGGAAGAGGTGCTGCGGGGCTTCCGCGGGCGGGTGCTGTCCGCCGACGGCGTGCCCGTGGCCCGGGCCAAGGTCACGCTCATCGACCGGCGGGGGCGGCAGGCGGGGGCGACGGTGTCCTCCGGAGACGGCAGCTACGCACTGGCCGTGCCGGCTTCGGGGCCGTACGTCATCGCGGCCAAGGCCGCGGGGCACGCTCCGCTGGCTTCGGCTGCGAGCCACGCAGGGGGTGACCTTTCGGTCGAGCTGGATCTGTCCCTCCCCGGTGAGACGGTCGACGCATAACGCGAGACGGGGTGCCGCTCGGTGGCGTCCGGCGGCTGCGGCGCCATCGTGGCTTGGCGCGCCCACGCGGCGGAGCCGCACAGAGATACAGCCCCGCGCCCCTTCGTATCCGCACCCCCGGTCGAGTAGTCGGCCGGGGGTGCGGCACCATGGGCTGCCTGCATCGACGTACGACCGAGAGGCCGCCCATGCCGTCCGCCCCCCAGCCCGAGATCCTCGCCGCGTTCGAGGCCGCCAAGGGGTTCATGCCGGTCGATGAGGGGCTGGCCCTGTACGCGGCTGCCGTCGGGGCGGGGGCGTTGGGGCTGCCGTTGCTGGAGGTCGGGACGTACTGCGGGCGCTCGACCGTGCTGCTCGCGGACGCCGCGCGGCAGGCCGGGGTCACCGCCGTCACGGTCGACCATCACCGGGGCAGCGAGGAGCAGCAGCCGGGGTGGGAATACCACGACCCCGAGACCGTCGACGCCGAGATCGGTCTGATGGACACGTTGCCGACCTTCCGGCGGACACTGCACCGGGCAGGTCTCGAGGAGCACGTCGTCGCGGTCGTGGGGCGCTCGCCGCAGGTGGCGGCGTTCTGGCAGACCCCGCTCGGTCTCGTCTTCATCGACGGCGGGCACACCGACGAGCACGCGAACGCCGACTACGAGGGCTGGGCGCCGCACGTCGCCGAGGGCGGGCTGCTCGTCATCCACGACGTCTTTCCGGACCCGGTGGACGAGTTCACGGGTCAGGCGCCCTACCGGGTCTATCTGCGGGCGCTGGCGTCGGGTGCGTTCACGGAGGTGTCCGTGACGCGGTCGCTGCGGGTGCTGCGGCGTACGGGCGGCGGATTCTGAACACCGGGCGTTCGCCCCGGTTAGGGTGGCAGGCGTGTCGTACCTAGGCCCGGAATTCGATCCACCCCAGCCTCGCCGCTTCCGCCGCCGCCCGCTGGTCGTGGGGCTCGCGGCACTCGTGCCGGGGGCGCTGCTCGGCTGGCTGGTGTACGAGGCGGTGGGCGCCCCGGGTGACACGGGCGGCCCGCACCGGGCGTCGGCCGTGGCCACGCCCCGGCACACCGGCGGCTCCCCCTCCGCCCGGGACGACGACAAGCCGCCCACCGGATCGCCCACGCCGGCCGCCCCCGCGCCCTCCGCGTCGGCCGCCGTGCCCTCCGCCTCCGCCCCCGCGGCCTCCGGTCCGCTCAAGGGCAAGGTCGTCGTCATCGACCCGGGCCACAACCCCGGCAACGTCCAGCACGGCGCCGCCATCAACCGCCAGGTGGACATCGGCACGAACCGTAAGGAGTGCGACACCACCGGCACCTCCACCAACGACGGATACGCCGAGGCCCGGTTCTCCCTCGACGTCGCGCACCGGCTGCGCACGCTGCTGCAGCAGCAGGGCGCCACGGTGAAGCTGACGCAGGACGGCGACCGGCCGTACGGCCCGTGTGTGGACGAGCGGGCCCGGATCGGGAACACCGCCCATGCCGACGCCGTCGTGTCGATCCATGCGGACGGGTCCGCGCCCGGCAACCGCGGCTTCCATGTGATCCTGCCGGCGGCCGTGCACGCGGGCGCCGCCGACACCCGCCCCATCGTGGGGCCTTCGCGCGATCTCGGCGAGCGCATCGCCGGCAACTTCGTGCGCGTCACGGGCAGCGCGCCCTCCAACTACCTCGGTGACGGTACCGGGATCGTCACGCGGAAGGACCTGGGCGGTCTCAATCTGTCAACGGTTCCCAAGGTGTTCATCGAATGCGGCAACATGCGCGATAGCAAGGACGCGGCACTGCTGACCAGCGGCGCCTGGCGGCAGAAGGCGGCGCAAGGGATCTCCGAGGGAATCGTGAGTTTCCTGCGCGGGTAGGGATCAGTGCGCTCTTCCCTGCGGACAGCCTCGTCGGACGGACGATAAGGTCGTCCCTACGATGAGGGGCCACCCCCGCGCTTCACACCGGGGCCTGACGGCGACATGGTGACAGCGACGCCTCTTCCGACGACGAGACGACCTATGAAGGACCTGAAGTGAATATCCGCTCCCTCACTCGAGGCGACGGCGTGGTGATCGGAGCAGCGGTGTTGCTGTTCATCGCGTCGTTCCTCGCCCTCTACTCGTACGCCGGCTACTCCGGCAACCAGAACGCGTGGGAATCGCTCGGGACAGGCCTAGGTACCTACATGGGGGCGGTCGTCGGGGCCGCTCTGATCGTCGTCAGCCGCTGCCTGGGGCAGCCGCGCAAGGTGGCCGGCCTCGATCTGGGCATGGTGGGCACCGGGTTCGTGATCCTCTCGGCCTGGACGCTGTTCTGGACCCTGGTGGACGTGCCCGACAACATCGACGCGGGCGCCGGCCTGGTCCTCGGCTTCATCGCCGCACTGGTCCTCGCCGCCGCCGCCATCGCCACGCCGCTGGTGTCGGCCCTGCAGGCCCCCCTGGCCCCCGCGTCGCAGCCGTCGGCCCCGCACCCCTACGGCGCCCAGCCGCAGGGTGGGTACGGCTACCCCGGTGCGCCGCAGCCGTCGTACGGCGGTCAGCCGCAGCCGGGCGGTGCCCAGCCGTACGGCGCCCAGCCGCAGGCCGCGCAGCCGCAGCAGGCCGCCCAGCCGGATGCGCAGGGGCAGGCGCCTGCCGGGGACTTCTCCCCGTTCTGGTTCGCGGTGCCGGTGCCGCGTCCGCTGTACGCGGAGGACGGCTCGCCGACGCCGATCGCCGAACTGGCGCCGGGCACCTGGTACTTGGCGGTCGAGCAGCGCGGCGCGCAGCTGGTCGCGCAGACGCAGGACGGCCGCCGCGGCGTGCTGCAGGACACCTCGGGCATCCAGCGCGGCTGACCGCCCGCCCTTGTGACCTCACGGCCCCTCGCCCCTTCCGGGCGGGGGGCCGCTGCCGCACCACTGCGGCGAACTCCTAGGAGGCGGCGGCCAGTTCACTCGCGCTCGGGACCTTGTCCTTCACCTCGGCGCCCGCACTGCGGCCGGCCTCCTTCACCTTGCCGATGACGTCGTCGAAGGCGCCGGCGGCGGAGGTGTCGCCCTTGCGGAGCTTGGCGGGCAGGTCCTTCAGGGCGTCGATGCCCGCGGTGAGCGGGGCGATGGCCCTGGCCAGCGTCGGGTCGCCCTGGGCGTTGCGGGCGGCCGCCTTGAGCCGGTTGTAGGCGAAGGCGCCGGCCAGACCGGCCTTGATCAGGGCCGCCGTACGCCCGTCGGCGCCCTTGGCGAACTTCCCCGCCTTCCAGGGCTTCACGATCCACTGATAGGTGGCGCCGGCGGCCAGGCCGGCGTTGGCCACGAAACGGGTCTTGGCGAACTTCTGCTTCTCGGCAGAGGTCGTCGCGGTGGGGGTGGCGCCGGTCGTGGCGGCGGCGTCGGCCTTGTCGTCGCCGCCGCAGCCGGTGGTACCGGCGAGCAGGGCGCAGCACAGGACGACAGCCACGGCGAGGCGGCGCAGGGGTGCGGGCACGGGGTCCTCCGAAGGCACGCGTGTCACTTCTCCCGCAGCCTCAACCGGCACACCGGAATCCGCCAGCGGTGCGGGGCCGTTCGGGTTTCAGGCCCCGGCCGGAGGCAAGACGACGGGTATGTCCCCTCGATATCGCAGCAGCGCGAATCAGGCCGGGACGGTCGTCGCCGTCGTCGCCGACGTCATGGCCGTCATCCTCGGCCTGTGGATCCTGATGTACCTGCTGGAAGCCAACCGGGCCAACGACCTGGTGCAGTTCGTCCACCACACGGCGAACTGGCTGGCGAGCTGGTCCCGCGATCTGTTCACCTTCGACGAAGCCTGGGCCCGAGTGGTCGCCGGCTACGGCCTGGCCGCCGTGGTCTACCTCTTCATCGGCCACGCGATCGCCAACCGCATCCACCGCCACTGACGGCTCCGCCGCTCCCCCGCACTCGGGTGCCGGGGAGTCGGCGCCGCCGTGTCGCGGGTAGAAAACTTGATCGAAAAACAAGACAAGTTACCGCCGAGTTGACGTAGTGTCACTCCTGCTCGCCTGACCTCGAGCGAGCTCATGAAGGGGGAACACCTTGCGTCACAAGATCGCGGCCCTGGCCGCGAGCACCATCGTCCTGGCCTGCGGGTCCATCGCCACCGCCACCTCGGCGTCGGCGACCGTCGACCCGCCCGGCGGCGGCTGGGACCACACGTACACCACCTCGGACGCCAAGCAGGGCGGCACGGTGTACATCGCCGAGCACGGCGACATCGTCTCGCTGTGCGACACGGCAGCCGACGGACTCGCTCCCCGGGTGTCGATAGCCGCCGAGGAGAGCATCGGCGGCATCTACGACATCCGCTACACCCTCACCGCCTCGGGCGGAGAGGGATCGTGCGTCTCCGCCAAGGCCTCACAGGGCGGCGTGTACGACCTCCCCGAGGGGCGGCACGTCGGCGTCACGATCTGGCTGGGCCCGGACCGCAAGTCCCAGACCCAGCACTACTACCTCAACGACAACTAGGCCCTGTCGTTTGGATCAGGCCGGCTGTGAGGTGCGGTGCCTTTCGGCCGACCCGAGCGGGGTCTGGTGCGTGCAGCTGCAAGGCGGAGGAG